>PAMF01000054.1 GCA_002707185.1 Chloroflexota bacterium
CGGGATCCCTGAAAAATATTTTGTCGATACCCAGGGGCAATTAAGCCGCAAATATATAGGTCCTATACAACCCAAGGCATTGCGCGCAATCATCGCCGATTTAATTGTCAACTGACACAACTGGCCAACCCATTCAAGTGCGGCCGCCCCAAGCAACCCTATCTATGCAAGCCTCATTTATAATAGGGAACTAAAAAATCTCGTTAAACGATATAACGGCCTCCTACCACATTCATTCTGTCTCCTGTAATGTATCCTGACTCATCAGATGCGTAAAACAGACAGGCGTTAGCAATATCCTCAACAGTGGCTTGCCTATTCATAGGAATACTAGTGAGGTGGTCTGACGAACCTCGCTCCACGCTTTGAAACTCTGGGTACCAACTTGGGTTCATCCGTTCCGTATCAGTCGATCCGGGGTTAACCATATTAGCCCGAATATTAAATGGTGCCATTTCCGCGGCAACTGCTCTGATGAGACCCAATAATCCCGATTTAGCCGAGGTTACAGTAGACGTTTCCGGCCTGCCAGTAATTGCAGCCTGCCCACCTAATGCAACTATGCTACCAATTTTACGGTCCATCATCCCAGGCAATACAGCCTTGATCAGATAAAAAGCAGAATCTAAATTAGTTCCGAACACCTGCCTCCACTCTTCGTTTGAGACATCCAGAATAGCCTTATGCGGCCGAATGGCAACGTTATTAACCAAGACATCTATTTTTCCTAGAGCTTCTATTCCTTCACCGACCATTTGTGCGACCCTTTCCGGATCAGAAACATCACCCATAGCTATGTGAGTATTTACACCCAGTTCTCTACAGTTTGAAGCCACATCCTCCAATTCCGCCAAGCTATTTCTTGTGTTCAATACCAAGTCGGCACCTTCTCGAGCGAAGGTCAAAGCTATTTCTTTACCAATATTACGACTAGCACCGGTAATCAACGCTGTTTTCCCCTCTAATCGCATACAATCCTCCCTGAGTTTCTTTTTAAAAGTTAGTGGGGGGAGACTACCATAGGAGGTATACGTAGGCAAATTGCCGAACCATAACATCTAGATTTCTGATATCATGTATGCTTGAATCGGTTAGATATCTCACGTTAAAAGATAACTAGCTTGACAGCAAATTTTGGCTTTGTTAATATCGGGCCAATTTGCTAGCTAGCCGAACCTTTCTGCAGGTCTTAATTACGACGGAGGACAACAATATTGGCTTTCTTAAACGGTTTAAAATGCAGGGAGTGTGCGAGGGAATATCCAGCAGAGGCACTTAACGTTTGTGACTTCTGCTTCGGGCCACTTGAAGTAGTCTACGACTACGCAACTATCTCTGAAGTGATCAGTAGAGAGCGTATAACTAATGGACCATTAAGTATCTGGAGATATGCAGATCTCTTACCAGCAGACAGCTTGAATCCGGTTGATATTATGGCGGGTTATACACCATTACTCAAAGCGGATAACCTCGGAAAACAACTGGGACTCAATAACTTATATTTGAAAAATGATAGCGTAAATCCATCATTCTCTTTCAAAGATAGGGTAGTATCTGTAGCGGCGACCAAAGCTGTAGAGTTTGGGTTTAAAACCATCGCATGTGCCTCTACCGGTAATCTCGCATGTAGTGTGGCAGCTCACGCAGCACGAGCAGGAATCGATGCCATTGTCTTTATCCCAGCCGATTTAGAAAAAGGCAAGGTCATAGGTGCTGCTATATACGGCCCAACCTTGGTAGCCGTAGATGGAACATACGACGAGGTAAATCGCCTTTGTAGTGAAGTAGGCGATAACTATCCTTGGGCATTCGTTAATATAAACATGCGACCTTATTATGCTGAGGGCAGCAAGACTTTAGGGTATGAAGTCGCAGAACAGTTGGGCTGGAGGCTACCGGACCACGTGGTCATACCCTCTGCATCCGGTGCCATGTTTACAAAAATATGGAAGGGGTTCAACGAACTGGCATGCCTTGGCCTCTTAGAAGGAGTTGAAGCCTCATCTTTCGGAATAGATCAAAATACAGCGCACCATCCTGACGTCAAAACTCGTATGCATATGACGCAGGCAGCGGGCTGTTCTCCTATAGCGACCGCCTGGGAGAATGGGCAAAATCAGGTTAGGCCAGTCCGACCAAACAGTATCGCCAAATCCCTAGCCATAGGAAACCCTGCTGACGGCATATACGCACTTAAAGTGCTCGAGGAATCCGGCGGGAGCGCACAAGCAGTTCCAGAGAACCAAGTAGTTGAAGGAATCAAATTGTTGGCCAGCACGGAGGGTATCTTCACAGAAACCGCAGGTGGAGTCGTAATTTCTGGGCTCAAACACTTGGCGGAATCGGGAGCCTTACAAAAAGACGAACTCGTAGTTGCCTATATCACAGGTAATGGGCTTAAAACACAAGAAGCTGTAGAACAGGTAGTTAACCCACTCGAGATTAGACCAATGCTCAGCTCTTTTGAAGAAGCTTTAAGGGAAAGAACCCTGGCCAAAAGGTAGACACTATGGACCATCAACGGGTCAAATTTATATTCGAGGGAAACCAAGTTAAGGATCCAATCATCTATCAGTTAGGACACAATTTTCACATAGTAACAAATATCCGTCGCGCAATAGTCCAAGAAGATATGGGATGGGTTATCTTGGAATTGGACGGCGAAAAAGAAGAAATCGAACGTGGATTGCAGTGGGTTAGTTCCACAGGCGTTCGAGTTGATCCATTAAGCGGAGACGTTGTAGAAGGATAAATCACTCACCTGATGAGGCAAATAAGACTAGTTAACCTCTGGTAATATTTTAAGGAGGATATCTCCAAATGGCTGTCATGGTCCGTATCCCAACTCCCTTGCGCCGAATGACTAATGGATTGGATAAAGTAGAAATGAACGAGTCTACGTTATCTAACATGATTGAGGAACTAGAATCTAACTATCCCGGATTTAAAGAGCGGTTGATAGACGAAAACGGGGAACTCCGCTACTTCGTCAATATCTACGTCAACGGAGAGGATGTACGTTTCCTTGCCGGATTGGATACCCAAACCAATTCCGGGGATGAAATCAGTATTGTACCAGCCGTAGCTGGAGGCAAGTAATAGACCAGACGTGGGTCAACTACCTCGGGCTATTAACCACTTCTGTTTTTGTGCTTGTCTAGTCGCTTCATCAGTTGGAATGTATTGTTCCCAAAATTTGTTTCGGAATCCACTGAACTGATTTTGTTCAATGGAAATCCGAATCCCTGACATCAATTTTTGCAAAAACCGCAGGTTATGAACAGTAGCCAATCTTAAACCCAATATCTCTTTAGCTTTAAAGAGATGCCAAACATAGGCTGCCGAATAATTAACACAGCAGTAACAATCACAGTCTTCCTCTATGGGCTCAGCTTGCTGAGCAAACCTGCGGTTTCCTACATTGATACGACCATATTTAGTAAATAAAGCACCATTACGTGCTACCCTAGTTGGTAACACACAATCAAACATATCCACACCCCTCGCAACCGATTCAACCAAGTCTTCGGGAGACCCTACACCCATGAGATACCGAGGTTTTCCTACGGGCAATAGATTACTTACCAAGTCAACTATCTCATACATTTGGGACTTGGATTCACCCACCGCCAACCCCCCAATAGCAAAACCATCGAATGGAATCTCAGAGAGAGCAGCGACGGATTCAGTTCGTAGATCTGGATAAATTCCCCCTTGGACAATACCAAAAAGTGCCTGTTGATATGGCTCTTGACTTTCGTCATGAGTCTGTCGGCTGATTAGGGCCCACCGATGGGTTCTATTCATCGCTGCCACTACCGCTTCTCTAGTTTCCCCGTAAGCTATACACTGGTCCAGACACATAATTATATCTGCACCCAATCCCTCTTGATTCTTTATCGCAACTTCGGGTGTAAACCTATGTTCGCTCCCGTCGACATGTGATCGAAATCTTATCCCTACCTCGTCCGCTTTTCCAAGGGAGCCCATACTAAACGCTTGGAACCCACCACTATCAGTTAATATGGGACCATTCCATTTCATAAATTGATGAAGACCACCTAGTTTTCGAACGGTTTCAACGCCGGGACGTAGGTAAAGATGATAAGCATTACTCAGGATCATTTCCGCACCTGAATGACTAACTTCCTCTGGAGTCAGGGTTTTAACAGTTGCCTGAGTAGCAACTGGCATAAAAGCAGGAGTATTTACTTTACCATGGGGAGTATTCAATTCCCCAAGTCGTGCTCCGCTATTAGATGTATCGACATTAAACGAAAACCCTGTTCTCATCAGTTACACTCTATTCCAAATAAAATTAACAGCATCTTCAAAAGCAGCTAACACTGACATACGTGTTATCATGCTACGGTTTCAGTAAACATTACAATATCCAATTGCCTATCCTACCTCTCTAGTCAAGATGCCTGCAACACGCTTAAGTCCTGAGAATTATGGTCGAAATAATATTTCAAATAATAGACTCAATAAATAATTACCACCCGTTAGTATGGGCTTTATCAGTTATGCTTGTAATTGCTGTAACAGCAATCTCTTTACATTTTTTTTGGGATGTGACTTTAAAAGCCATTATAAAAATTCTCAATCGGCGCAATCCTTTTACTAAGGGTTCCTAAATTTGTTTTTCCCTACCGCTGAAATAATTATTAATCCCTTCTTGTTGATCCTATTAGGATTAGTAGTTGGAACTTTAGGCGGCTTCTTCGGAGTTGGAGGAGGTTTTCTCATCACTGGTGGTCTATTGGTTTTTGGGGTCCCCCCTCTGTTCGCTGTTGGCACCGGATTAACCCTAATAATGGGGTCATCGATAATTAATACTTTGAAACACAAACGGTTGGGTAATGTCGATTTTAAATTAGGATTATTAATGGTATGCGGAACCATCCCGGGCGAGATTCTAGCTGAACGTCTTAACAGTGGACTCGAGACTATGGGACTGGCCGGACCGGTAATTCGGTATGTATATATAGTTTTTCTGACAGCCTTGGGAAGCTTCATAATCTATGACTACCTGAAGTCACGCCGAATCGGCGACCAATCAGGGGACCCTGTTTCCACTCGCCGAATAACTAAAAAAGTTCAGAATTTACGAATACCTCCCCACCATATAAGAATACCTGGTATTGGAACTTATCCTACCTATGTTACGCTTCCAACTTCGGGAATTGCTAGAATATCTGTATATTTACCAATCCTTATCGGGTTTGGGGTTGGCTTTCTAGCGGGATTATTAGGAGCTGGCGGGGGGTTCATCTTAATGCCACTCCTTGTATTTGTTCTAGGAATACCAACCACTGTAGCTATCGGAACTGATCTTTTTCAAATAATTATTACAGGCTCTGTAGGAACTTTTCTTTATGCTTTGGGGAACCATGTAGATCTGCTCATGGCAGTAATCATGTTATGTGCGGCGTCAGCTGGGTCCCAGTTGGGTGCGACCGCAACAAGATACGTTGATCCAGCGCGAATTCGTATCTTATATGGAGTGACTGTCTTAAGCGGCAGTGTTGCAGTAGCACTAAAGCAAATCTCAGAAATGAGTACTTCGTGGCATTTTCTTAGCTCGGTGGCATCAATAGTACTGCTGGGAGTAGCATTGGTTATGTGTGGAGTGATAACAACATTATTAATAAAAGCGAAAAGAAACGCACCCACCGCGTAACCTTATTGATCCGTGAACCTTTAGATTCCTACGTCAAAGTTCCCAGATAGCATATTTATTTTAAAGCGGGCATCACTTTTGAGGTCAACAATTGCAAAGATTTGCTGACTTTCGAAAACGGGATTTGTCCCCCAGGATTTATATCAAAAGAAATTCCTGTGATACCCAAATCATTTTGGTATTGCTTCACTTTTTCTATAACGGCATCGGGCGTTCCAAAAGCTACTCTTTGCAAAAGATCCTCGTATGTCACACTCGATGAAGCTTTTAACCGTTCGTATGTCTCCTCATCTGCTGCCTTATCGAGATTATCCTGAATGACGCGGATCCTATGCATAGAACTTTCTTCAGGATCGCCGAGCGCCTCACGAGCGGTACCCGCAACGTAACCACCAATTTGCAATATGACATCGTTGGGACCATAAAACCCGGCTTGAGCCCTCGCGTCTTTGTATTCGGATAATAGCTGTTGAAGTTCTGAGATTGACATCTGATGGCGGATAAAAATTGGAAAGCCAAGTGTACCTGCCAAGGTAAATGTGTCCCTACTCTCCACCGCTACTCTGACAGGAGGATGGGGNNTTTGATAAGTTTTGGGGACTAGCTGAACATTTTTGAAATTATAAAATTCACCCTGATAGGAAAAAGTATCTTTACNCCAAGCCCCTAACAGTACATCTAAGGACTCCGTAAAGCGCTGTCGACTTTCCCCGTAATCGATATTATAGCCCTGGTAGGATTCGAGAAACGAACTCCTACCAACACCCACTATTAGCCTCCCCATACTTATNTGGTCCACTATGGCTGTCTCTTCTGCCACTCGCAACGGATTAGCCAGCGGCAAAACCTGTACTGCTAAGCCAATTTTCATACGTTCGGTTCTAGCAGCCACCGCACTTGCCCCAATTAGAGGCGATGCCATAACNGCCCTTTCNGGCCTGAAATGGGATTCNCCGATCCAAAAAGTATCTATACCTTGATCCTCTGCCTGCTGTATTAAACGAAACCATTCGTTAAAAGCATCAAATTGGGTGCTGCCCTCACGAACAGTGAACATGGTAAAGATACCTACATCCATATGAGACCCCTATTTGACCACCAGCCGATGTGGACACTTTTCTGAATTGTACCCTGTAAGCACCCAAAGCAAAATTGCCTTATGATTAGCCAGTCATACCGCTTTTCACTCGGATCGATGACAAACNCTATAGGATATTATGCATCGAGCAGCCTAAGCTGTACTCCGGATTTTTCTTCTTGTAATTTAGCAACGGCATCAGAGTCTTCTGGCCCCCACCCTCTTAGCATAGCCTCCACATGTTTCTGATCGACCAAATTCGACAATTCCATAGGAATTCCATATTCACGGCCNAAGTCCGTCGCCAACCGTACGTCCTTGGCAGCTAAAGCAGTGGCAAATCCTGGCTCAAAATTCCCTTTAAACAAATAACGGGGGAATTTCTCCATTAACCGGCGATTACCGCCAGAACTATTAACGATGACATCGGCCAAAACACCCAAATCAACCCCTGCTTTAACACCTAACGTCAAAGACTCCGCCATTAAAGTTCCAATCCCCATNCTTAAGAGATTGTTACAAATTTTACATACCATNCCGTTGCCAATAGGGCCACAATAAACAACATGGCTACCTATTGCATCTAAAGTGGGTTTCATCCGGTCATAAATGGCCTTATCTCCTCCGACCATAACAGCCAAAGTGCCTGCCGCAGCCCCATACACCCCACCACTTACTGGGGCATCTAATACAGCTACTCCCTTCTCAGCACACAAATCGTGGATCCGTCTGATGGTAGTTGGCGAATTGGTAGAAAGATCCATATAAATGGTGTTCGGGCCCGAGCCTTCTAAAATCCCATTTTCACCCATAACTACCGCTTCAACATCTCTGGGGACAGGAAGAGAGGTAAACACAACTTCATTCCCAGGAACTACATCCTTAGGGTTATCCACCCAACTGGCTCCCATCTCTAATAGGTTAGTAGCGGCCTCACGTCTCAAGTCGTGGACAGTTAATTGGTGTCCAGCTTTGATTAGATTGGACGCCATAGGATTTCCCATATTGCCGCATCCTATAAAACCTACATTCATNACATCNCCTCNTTATTGACAAGCCGAATGGCTGTGNACATTTANACAAATTATAACATTCCGTCCGNCCGCAAGAGACAGCCACAAAACGAACTCNTGAGTGTGTTCAGCGACGGGNAGTTTNCGATTTGTTACTTATTAAGTGGGTTACCAGCAAGGTATAAAATTTCTCTGTCTAATAAATCGGAAAACTCCGGTGGCAGATCCGTTAACAAGTTATCGGATAGATAAAAACTTTCAAGGTGGATGAGCTTGGACATAGACTCAGGGATCTCACGCAATTGATTATTNGAGATATATAGATCTACCAAGTCAACTAAGTTGCCCATCTCTGCCGGCAAATTAGTAAGTTCATTGTTGCTCAAATGTAGCTCAGTCACCGCTGTCAATTTTCCTATCTCTGGCGGCAAACTTTTCAGGTGATTCCCTTCTAGGTCAAGCCAAGTGAGACTCTCTAAACCCCCAATTTGTGCTGGCAACTGGGCCAAGCTATTTCGCCTCAAGTTAAGTTGAATTAGCCTATTTAAACTCTCAACTCCAGNTGGGAATTCAGTCAGATGATTACCCTCTAAATCGAGCCANGTTAAATTAATTAACTTACCAAATTCTTCCGGCAACTCGGACAATTCGTTTCCTTCTAAATAAAGTCCTGTAAGAGAAATTAAGTCGCAAATTTCGTCAGGGAGTGAAGTTAAATTATTACCCTGCAAGTANAGCCATGTTAGGCTGGTAAGGCCTCCTATCTTAGGGGGGATCCTGTCCAACTGGTTACCCTGCAAGTAAAGTTTTACTAATTTAGTTAGTTGACCAAACTGGGGAGGCAATTCTGCTAGAAGATTGCCACTTAGTTGCAATTCCGCCAAAGATTCTAAATCACAAAATGTGGGGGGCAACGATTCAATGCGGTTACCACTTAGTTGCAGGTCTGTGAGATGACTAAGCTGCCCTATGGTGTCAGGAAGTTCTTTAAGTTGATTACTTGGGAGGAAAACCCAGGTAAGCCCGGTTAAATTCCCGATCTCCTGAGGCAAGGTCTTCAGTTGATTCCCCCCGATATTCAATCTACGAAGATTAGTCAGATTGCCGATTTCTGCAGGCACCTTCTCTAAATTATTGCCACTCAAATTTAAACGTCTCAGGTTTTGCAAGTTGCCGATTTCCGGTGGTAACATCGACAATGCATTGGAGCGAAGGTTCAATTCGGTTAGCCAATCTAGGTCGGTCACTTCCTTGTAGAGAGTTCCGAGTTCGGCCCCTGACAAATCTAACGCGGTAACGCCTTCATCCTGTATCTCAGATATCTTCCTAACGAGTTCATCTCGGTCCATATCGTAAAATAAACTTCCTTCGTACGAATTTACATTGGTTAATTCAATTTCCACACATGGCGGTATACCACGGCCCCTTTCTAACGACCATGATATTAAGATTTGGATTGAGTTGAGAACACCTTCGATAACATTTACTTATTCGTACTCAATCCAAACTTCGAATATCCTTAAATCGTATCAAACAGACTATGCCAATAATTATAGCCATTACCCCATATATGGTCATAACATGAGATATACCAATCACACTGGCAGACAAACCGATGAGCAGGGCAAATAACGGGATGAGGCCCTGCTCATAGTGCCAAACGCTCGAAACTCTGCCCCGTAAAGTATCCGGTACGATATTTTGAACTAGCGTTTGGTTTGCTACTATAAAATGACTTTGTGATAAACCCATAATGATCATAATCGGGACGGACAGCCAGATCCACTGGGAGAGTCCAAGAACCGTAATAACAACCGATCCACTAAGTAAAGTTATGAGACATACTAATCCCTTTTTAGCAAAAAATCCCCATGAAGACATTGCAAAGGTCGCAGTTACACCTCCAATGCCCATCGTAATCATCATACCAGTCCCCACTCCGGCTCCAGCATCCAGCGCCTCAACTGTATAGGCGGGTAGCAAAAGCAATAATGGTGCAAATATGCCTGTTCTGAAAAAATTAAGCAGCATAAGCCTGAAAATAGATTGTTCCTTAAGAATATATTGCAAACCTTCTATCAGATTATTAATTGGAGAAGCCAGACGTGCGGTACTCTCCTCTTGAAAAGGGGTCCGCATCGGGATCAATAGTAAGGCCATCCCAAAGTAAAGGCTGGTTTCAAAGAAAAAGTTCCAATGGAATCCCACTGTTTCTATTAACACGCCTCCTAAAATAGCTCCTAGCAAACGCATAGAAGTAACGGTCATTGCGTTCAAGGCCAACGCATTAGCCATCTTATCTGGCGGGACGGTGTTAGCTATCAATGCTTGCCTAACTGGTTGGTTAATAGAATGGCCAATTCCTGTGAGCAATGTATAACCATAGACGTGCCAAACAGTTATCATCTGATCGGCGAGTATCAAAATCGCGAATACCAAAGCCATGAAACTCATGAGAATCGCAGTCGCTACAGATAGCAACCGGCGATCCATGCGATCAGCCAAGACCCCACCCCAAGGGCTCAAAACAAGCGTAGGGACAGCCCGTACAGATACCGCCATGATTGAATGTAAAGCGGATCCAGTAACATCCAATGCTAGCCAGCCAATAGTAATAAACTGAAGCCATTGGGCTGCGTTGGAACAGAGATTTCCTACGAACAGATATAAGTGATTACGGTTGCCTCTCAGAGAATCAAAGGTATTCAATCTACGACGGGTTACAGGGGGATGAGTATCCGGAGATGTTACATCGTTGGAATCAATTGGCTGTTGAACTATGGTGCCACCACCTATAAATGACGTTCAGGTCCTCCTACTTCATAGTCTGTCTGAAGTAGGAGGACCTGAGATTATTTTACTAAGTTCAAATATGGCTTCGTAGAGATGTCCCAGCGGTTGGCAGATGCATCGAACTTAGAATTAACGAACACCCTCCAGTTGACATCATCTAGATCCGGATAATCTGATCGGTAATAATATCCTGGCCACCTAGTTTCCTTACGATGAAGCAAATGCCGAAGATGCGCTTCCCCAGTCCATGTCCGGTGGACTACTTCCCAACATCGAAGTAGCTCGTGTCGATTCCTTGCACCTTGGTGCTGTAAATCTTCCCTAAGCATCTCGATCAAGGCTATACCACGTTCTAAGGTTGGCCCATTGGTAGTGTATAAAGCTGAAGTTCCGCCTGCATATTCGTCCATTATTTTCTGTAATCTTACCAAAGCTTGCTTCGGTGTAATGTAGTGGGGGTTAATCTCCGGAGCTGTCGAGACTCCTTTATACTTATCAAAGGTTTCGAGCGGAGCCCAGATGGATTCTGCCAATGTATTTACTTGTGAGGAATTCAATTGGACTGATGTAGAATTTTCTTTCACAAACCTAACGGCTGATTTAGCAGCAAGACGACCTTCAGTAAAAGAGCCTGAAGAAAACTTATGTGGGGCGGCTCCGACTCCGTCGCCCGCAGCAAACAATCCCTGTATCGTTGTCATCTTGTTGTATCCCCAGTAATATTCGGGCGGCGCCAAATCTTCTGGGCCACTCACCCATGCCCCGGCTTCGCCGGAATGGGATCCCATGATATAAGGTTCAGCCAATACAACTTCAGATGGGGTTTCTTCTGGAGCAATGTTCTGGGACGCCCACGTCATGGCTTGAGCTATAGTCATATCCAGAAAATCTTCCCATGCCTCTTCTCTAACTTTGTCCATTTTAGCCGGATCACCACCAGCTAATTCCTGCATTGCCAAGTCGGTCCTCATATACATTGGACCTTTGCCTTCTTTGATGTCCAAAAACATCTGGTGATTCCGGAGAGGAGTCGGGGTAGGTATAGCCGACCCGTAAGGTTCGTATTTCCTTAATTCATCGTCTCTCGTGACAGTGTAATCCTCTCCTAGAGCATTCTCTACGTGGGCATGGAAATATTGAAACCACATCCCCACGGGGCCATAGCCATCTTTGAACCTCGTCGGAACGAATCTGTGCTCCATCTGTGTCATTTCAGTGCCAATTGGGATCATCAGGCCATATGCAGATCCAGTGGCAAAAACGGAATACCATGTTCGACCTATCCCTTCATTTACTGACCGAGGCCGGAAGACGTTTGAGGCTCCACCACTTGTCACAATCACAGCTTGCGCTTTGAACACCCATATTTTGTTCTCCCGGACGCCGAATCCAATCGCTCCCGCAATACGGTTCGGATCATTAGCATCAGTTAACAAATGAGTAATTGAAACTCTCTCATAAATATTCTCTTTACCTACAGCCTTCCGTGCCGGTTCCGCAGTGACCGGCTTTAAAGACTCACCATGTATGGGAATTTGCCATCTACCTATTCGTTCATATTCCCCGTTATCTTTCTTCCATATAGGCAGACCCCATTCTTCGAGAAGATGGACGGACGAGTCCACGTGCCGACCGACATCGTAGACCAAATCTTCCCTGGCTAGCCCCATCATGTCATTAACCACGTAATGTACAAAATCTTCTGGCGTATTCCAACCGTAACGTTGCCCCATATAGCAGTTGATGGCGGAGAGTCCCTCTCCTGTGGCCCCGCTGCGCTCAATGACTGCTTTGTCCACAATAACAACCTTGAGGTCTTCTCCCCAAAATTTTGACTCGAAAGCAGCACCACAGCCGGACATACCGCCCCCAATGACCAATATGTCACATTCAACAGTTTCAATACTTGGCAAACCCATATTTAACTCCTTTTGATTAGTTGCCAGCCTATAAAGTAGGTAATTTGTCTACCCCGAGCCACTTAGATTCCCCAGCTAGACCTTGACCTTGTAGACCATTTACGCGATCTTCAGTAAAGTCCCTGTAAGGATCAGATGACCCTACGGGAGTCGTTCGTGATGGGTAAGTAAATTGAAGTTCTCTGCCGTCCCTAAATTTTACCGTCCATGTAAGCCCGCCTTCGACCCGCGTCGGGTGTACAGAGGCTCCCAACGGGACGAAATCAGCATAGCCACGAACAAAAATGGCTTCTTGCGGACACAACTTGACACAGGCATAACATTCAGAACACAGCTCAGGTTCCTGGTTAAAACCTTTGTTTTGCTCTAAATCCATCGTCATTAGGTCATTCGGGCAAATATAAACACATAGCGGGCCCTCATGCTCTCCGGCACAAGCATTACAAGTATTAGGATCTACATAAGTAGGCATATTAGCTTCCTTTCGGGACTAAAATTTATCACCACAAAAAATCCTCGCCTTTAGAGCGAGGATTTTTTCAAAAACTAACTATATTGCTCAGTACAAGTACAAGTACTTGTACTTGTACAATCCAACGCATGCATAGACATTACCGGGGTACGATTTGCCAAGTATTCGGCTCCTACAAAGGGGTCCCCAAACCCATATTCATCCGCACATTGCCTCACCACTTCCAGAACCTCCGGTCTTAATGTTAACGCCGCTGGCTCGACGCCTCCCTGTATGATACTACGAATGAAGGTCCCTGACAGCTCCTGCTTTTGATTCTCATGCCCACAAAGTCCCTCGTATGCCACTCCTGCGCAAACAGGACAGTACCACCATTCAAGCGTTAAAACTGATTTAATACCTAAATCCGGCAAGTCATCAAAAATTTGGTGAGCCGCATAAGTATCATAATAATTCCCGACCCCTGCATGGTCACGGCCGAACATATGGTGAGTGCACCCTAAATTCTTGCGCACTATGGCATGGAATACCGCTTCCCTTGGCCCAGCGTAACGCATATCCCAAAGAAGCGCGGAAGTTTGGTGAATATTTTCTTTAAAAAACCCAGATTTTCTCAATCGATCATGCGCTAGAACAATTGCCTCATCAATATAATCTCCGGGCTTTTTTTCCCCTATCACTGCGCTGACCAATATTCCATCCGACTCCGATGCCAACCACGCTCCTTTCATAAGCCATTCATGTCCCGAATGTGGAACATTCCGTGATTGGTGAGCCACTGTAGTGTTCCAACCTAATTCGTGCATTTTTCCCCGTAGTTGTCGTGGGGTCAACCAAAATTCGTCAAAGGGTGGGTTAATTTGTGGTTCGTTGATCAGGGAGATCGGCCCTGCCAAGAATCGATCTCCAAAATTCAGTGTCCTCTCCACGCCGGGATGAGCAGAATCATCAGTGCCATAAATATCATTCGCCAAGGAATGCAAATCGTATTCAAAAATCTCCGTTATATCCATGGTAGCCAAGGGATGGTTTTGATACATTAGCAGAACCGTTTGACCTACGCTCAGATTAAGCTCATCCAATTCTCGTTGTGAGATATCAAACACTATCGGGATGCTCCATATATACCCGCTCTCTAGTGTCATATTCTTTGCAACACTATGAAGATCCTTCGCTCCCATGAATCCTTCCAAAGGAGAAAAAAACCCATAGGCTATGTTGACACATTCATGCGCCAATTGATCCCTAACAGAAACAGGTGTGAGCGACTTTAAGTCTTCTATTTCGAGTGGCGCACTTAGGAAAGCAGTTTTCTCTACTAAGATACCGCCATGTGGACTCAAACTATTATCTACCAAAATCTCTCGCTCTAATTAAAAAAGCTGTACACTTATAGCGTCGAACGGTCATCAATCGGTCACCAATTATGCCATGCTTCACGGGTAACTGCGAGTTTTTGGAGGACCCGCTTATTACACCAGTAGATTCATCTAGGGTAGAATTTGATCAGAATCCTGTCCTTACATGAATGTCCAGGCATTAAAAACTCTATTATCCGTTTAAAAGACACAGGCCCTATGACCACCACAAAACTGATAGAAGACCTCCTTCCACATCTACTTACATTAGAATCTCGGTTTGGAGACCTTGACGCCCGCTGTTTCTGGCCAAGGCATAAATTGGCTCACGCTTACAGGGCTATCGGAGAGTTTGAACAAGCAATCAACCTCTTTATCAAAAATTTAGACGCCAAAAGTCAGGGTTTAGGTGAAACCCATTTTGAGACTATAAATAGCCAAAGTAGCCTCGCTAATTGTTATTACGCCTTAGGACAATACTCGATGGCAATACAGTTATTCAGCAAGGCCTTTAACAACCGGACAAAGGCCCTAGGGTCCTTTCACCCTGACACTCTACGGAGCATTGGCAGCCTAGCTAATAGTTACAGGGCTAATGGCCAGTTAGCAGAAGCTAAACAATTACACACAAGAGTATCGAATTTACGCCAACTAATTCTCGGAGCTAACCATCCAAGAACTATTGTGAGCCTTAAGCATGTAGAGAATATTCTTGCATCTATAGAAGAAAGTTAGATGACCTTTCACTCAATCCGTTAACACTTCTATTAGCCCTTATCAATCCCCAGTCTTTAACATTTAACTACGATGAGTAGCTATATTCTATTGAAAGTTTGTTATTTGTGTTAAAATGGCCCCTGAATCTGTTAATCGAGTTTAAAAAAGGAGGCTCGACAATGGTTGAAATGAAAGGCAGAGAGAGAGTTGAGGCTGGCGGCCTTACCTTTATTATCCAACACGAACTTTGGGACGGGAACATTCAAGACCACGCAGACCAAGGGGTAGTAATCCTCGTTACTAAAGACGTAGACGGAAAAGAGACATCCCTCCTCAAATTTAATTGTTTCGACGTAGAAAAAAGCTACGTATATGGTCCAGAAAACTCAAATATAGCTTCAGATGGACCAATGATGTTAGGGGACGGAGCAGGCGCTACCGGAACCCCCGGCAAGATGTTCAGGTTAGATCCCACCATAGATAACAACGCAATAGGATGGACGATCAATACAATTGAGAAGAAACTGCCTGCGATGTTAGAAAGAGCTGGCTATCCTGAGGTCGCCGCATCGATAGATTTAGAAGAAGTCGTTTTGGCGCTACCCCGTGTAGAATTTATCGCACGAGAGCTATTCGCCACCAAACGGAATGTAGTAAAGCACAACCGTGGGACCGATGTATTTGAAGCTGGCAATATACGATTCGGCCTGGAAATGCGGCGGTTACCAATCGGGGACGGGGGCCTAGCAGTCCATGTGTTGACCGATCTGGCAGGAACTGCCGAAAAGTCGTACGTTGAAGAAACAGAAATTTTAGCATTCGATTGTTTTTGGGATGGACCCCACTATCATTATGGACCACGAAACAAGAACCACCGTATCTACTGGGACAAGACACTCATAGAAGATCCTTTGGGGTGGGTGTTCCAACAGCTAGATCGGCACAAGTTAGGATCGATGATTGAACGAGCAGGTTATCCTGGCGTCGCTGCCGACCTTGACGATGACAAATTGGAAGCAGTTATCCCCGAGATGGCGAAAAGAGCTCGCGAAATGCAGGCAAAAGGATCTGATCTGACAGGTCATCCCGGTCTACCCTTGGATGTTACCCCAAATCTAGTACCAGGCTAAAAATTCAATTCGTTGAATCCAGAAGGGGAACGGTTCTTTTAAAACCGATCCCCTTCTCTATAAAATCAATCCTACGAGAGAGGTAACTAAACATGCTTGAGAAAACCCAATCTAAGTTTGCAGCAGGATCAGTCTCCATTGTAGTCCGACACGAGTTATGGGACGGGAACATACAGGACCACGCTGATCAGGGAGTCGCTATAACAGTAGTTGGAGAAATCGGTGGGAAAGAGACTACCCTCCTAAGGTTCAATTGTTTCGATATAGAAAAGAGTTATGTCTATGGGCCTGAAGGAAAGAATAAATCGTACCGAATGGATCCTACAGTAGATGGTAATCCAATAAGCTGGACCGTAAACCATCTCAAAACAAACTTAGCCGTTTTATTAACTGAGGCAGGATTCGAAGAATTGGTTGCATCCGCAGATCAAGATGCCATAGCCAAACAAGCTGCAGAAATAGAGTCTACTGCGCGGCAACTATTTACCAACGACCGTAATACAGTGAAACATAACAGAGGAACCGATATATTCGAAGCTGGTAACTTCCGTTTCGGCCTTGAACTGAGGAAGCAGCGTGGGGGAGATGGTGGTCTCGCCATACACGTTCTGGCTGACCTAGCCGGAACGCCCGGGAAAACCTATGTCGAAGAAACTGAAATGCTAGCCTTTGACTGCTTTAGACAAGACCCACATTACCACTACGGTCCACGAAACAAAAACCACCGTATCTTCTGGGACAAAGCATTGGTTCCAGATACCTTAGAATGGACCTTAGAACAATTTAATAGTGGCCGTCTGAGAGACATGATTCAGCGAGCAGGTTATCCCGGTATCGCAGCCGATTATGACCAGAGGGTGGTAAACGACATATTCCCTGCAATGGCCAGCCGTGCCAGAGAAATGCAGGCTCAACCACTTCCTGCCGAGCCTACCCCCAATCTAGTACCTAACTAGACAAACGATAGTTATAAAGCAGGGTATCGGACAAAATCCCCTACCCTAGGATCAACAAACGAATAACTAATATAGAAGCGGGTTGGATAATCCAACCCGCTTCTATATTAGTTATATATACCCCGACTATTTATATCCTAGTCTGATCGAGAAACAACTTCTATAGGAAAGTAGGAGAAGATTTATGGCTCCATTATCAAATGAGCAAGTTCGGGCCCTTGGGTATGCAGTTAATCTCAATATAGAAGAACCGGACCTAACAGAGGTAACCCATAGCATTAACGCTATCTTGGATTCAATGGACGCAATAAACCTTCCAGAGACCAATTTAGTCGAGCCAATTCCCATTCTACTGTCAGGAATGGAGGATTGATATGTTACCAGAAGAAATCCCTCTATTATCTGTAGTAGAGCTAGCTAACTATATAGAAAAAAAGGAAATCACTCCGCTCGAAACGGTCAGAGCTTATCTCAGCAGAATCGAGAAATTTGACCCAAAACTAAACGCCTATATAACAGTGCTTGCTGACCAAGCTGAACAGGCCGCTGAGATTGCTGGTCAAGAGATCTCTAATGGTAATTACCGGGGACCTTTACACGGAGTTCCGGTAGCGGTCAAGGACCAAATTCATTCTGAGGGCATACGAACTACTGACGCCTCCCAAATAAGGACAGACTTTATCCCCAATGAAGACGCCACTGTACTCGCCAACCTCAAAGCTGCGGGTGCCATACTTTTAGGCAAACTCAATATGAGCGAATTTGCCCTAGGAGATCCTATTAGTTCTGCATTTGGCCCTGCACATAACCCCTGGGATCTTAACAGGAGCCCCGGAACCTCTAGCACTGGCTCAGGCGCAGCTACAGCAGGGTTCCTATGCGCGACGTCTTTAGGTGAAGACACGGGTGGTTCNATACGGGGACCTGCGGCGAACTGCGGATTAGTCGGATTAAGACCCACCTGGGGAAGAGTAAGCCGATACGGGGTTGATGGAGCCTGCTGGTCTATAGATACCATTGGGCCCATATCTAGGACCGTCGCTGATTGTGCTATCACCATTGGCGCCATTGCTGGATTTGACCCTAAAGATAAGTATACACGGCAAATCTCAGTCCCCGATTATTATGCCGGTTTGACCAAAGATATAACAGGGATGAAGATCGGAATAGTAAAAGAGTTGATGGATACAAATACTATGGGAACCGACCCAGTCGTGATCGCAGCGATAAACGCTGCTCTAGAAGTATTCGCTGGTTTAGGGGCCGAAATTCAAGAGATATCCCTGCCTCTGACCAAACACACCGGAGCAGTCGTAAGAACAATCACTCATACCGAACGAGTTAGTCTCCATCCTGAATGGCTAAGAGAACGGCCTCAAGAATTTCACCATAATACCCGAGTTGCTTTCATGGCGGCTAATTTAATTCCGGCACAGGTATACTATAAGGCACAAAAGCTTCGTGCTGTAGTAAGAGATCAGGTCTTAAATGCTTTTAAAGAGGTCGATCTTCTGATTCAGCCCACGTCGTCAGGGCCTGCAAATCTAATGAATCTAGACCCCGGGGTGAGGAGTTTAGAACAGGCTAAGAAAGCGCTGGTCGAAGGAGGCTTTAGGGGACTTTATAGTTTGAGTGGCGCTCCTGCTTTATCCATCCCCTGTGGATTTACGTCTGAAAGAGGCACAGATCTTCCCCTCGCCATGCAGATAGCAGGGAGACATTTTGAAGAAGCCACCGTTTTACGTGCAGCCTACGCTTACGAGCAGGCCACAACATGGCATAACCGTCATCCCTCAATAGAGTGATCTAGCGGGAGGAATTTTAGATTCCTCCCTTGCCAATCAGTTGCATAATTAGCAAGCGTTGACCTCTACTACAGGAACACCTATAATCCGGCCACATTCAATATATTAGATACTTAAATCATCGCGAAATGATTGCCTGAACGGCATGATAAAACAGGAGGAAGATTAATGAATGTTCTAGAAGCGGTAGCTAGAATACTGAAATTGGAAGGAGTCGAATGGATTTCCTGCTTCCCTTCCAACAATTTGATAGAAGCAGTAGCCAAAGAAGGAATCCGGACAATTATGTTCCGCCAAGAACGTGGGGCCCTGATGGCAGCAGACGGATTCAGTCGATTAAACAACCGCCAGAAATTCGGCGTTACTATTACACAGGGAGGACCCGGATCTGAGAATTCTATGGGAGGCATTGCCCAAGCCTTTAGCGATAATATTCCGATCCTGTATCTCCCCGGTGGGCCAGCTTTAAACCAATATGCCGTTCGCCCCAACTTCTCCTCGGCCAGAACATACGCTACTGTGTGTAAGCAAAGTGAAGTGGTCGTGCAACCGGCCCAGGTTGTCGCGATAATGCGACGAGCATTTCACGCATTAAGAAATGGCAGACCCGGACCAGTGATAGTCGAGATCCCCTCAGATGTCGGCACCATGGAAATTCCTGAAGACTCTTTGAACTATCAACCACCCAAGAGATCCCCTCAATCACCTGCACAGGGGGATGTCCAAGACGCAGTAAAATTATTGTTGAACGCTAAGAAGCCCGTAATATGGTCGGGAATGGGAGTTCTGTTCGCAGATGCAACCAAAGAACTTCAAGAGTTCGCAGAGCTAACAGAAATTCCTGTCTATAGTACGATGCCGGGCAAATCGTCTTTCGATGAACGCCACCCCTTATCATTGGGGGCAGGAAGCAGTTCCACATCGCTTCCTGCCAGGCGCTGGCTCCAAGAATCAGACGTCCTTTTCGCAGTAGGATCAAGTATGACCCGTACTGGTTACGGACAACCTATCCCAGACGGCAAAGTAATCATTCATAACGTGGAGAGCATAGAAGATATTAACAAGGATTTCTCCGTGGATGTTGGCCTTCCAGGAGACGCAAAGTTAACCCTCCAAACTATGATCGATGAGGTCAAGTCACAAGCAGGGGACAACGGAAGGAAAGGTCAAACCAAAGTNGCGGAAGAAATAGCCGAAATNCGGGATGCGTGGATGNGCGAATGGACTGATTTACTTAACTCNGATGAAANCCCAATTAATACNTACAGAATCATCGGTGAATTNGAACGAACNTTAGACAAAGANAATAGTATAGTNACCCATGACGCCGGCGCNCCACGCGACACAATCATGCCNTTTTATCGTGCTACTACGCCACATAGCTACATCGGATGGGGCAAGACCACTCATTTGGGCTATGGCATCCCCTTAATGATAGGAGCTAAATTGGCTCGTCCTGATAAGTTTTGNCTGAATTTCATGGGAGACGGGGCATTTGGAATGTCCGGCCTAGATATAGAAACATCAGTAAGAGCTGGAGCCCCGATAACTACTGTGGTATTAAATAACGGTGGAATGGCTACCTACCCCGGGGGCTATCCGACCGCCGCTGAGCTCTTTGGTACTACCCACATGTCCGGTGATTACGCCAAGATTGCTGAGGGGCTAGGTGCAGTAGGTATCACCGTTACGAAGCCTGAAGAAATTGCCCCTGCATTAACCCGAGCACAACAGCTAAACGCAGAGGGTAAAACCGTGTTAATCGATGTTCATTCAAACCTGGAAGCTCGCCGGTCAAACTTTGTATAACCCTCGCTAGAGTTTTAAGTAAAAAGGGGCCCATTAATGGGCCCCTTTTTACTTAAAACTGTCGATAAGAATTTACGATGGGTAACCGTCTATCCTTACCAAAGGCTTTGGGAGTGATTTTGACTCCAGGCGGAGCCTGTCGACGTTTATATTCATTTCGATCGACATAAGACATCACTTGCTTAACGATAGCAGGATCAAACCCAAGTTGTATCATATCCAGATAGCTCAGATCATCTTCCACATATGATTTAATTATCGGATCTAAATAATCGTAAGGTGGAAGTGTATCTTGATCTAGTTGATCTGGCTTCAGTTCTGCGCTCGGTGGTTTAGTGATTATCGCCTCCGGAATAACTGCGCTCGGAGTTCCACTTTGGTTGCGCCAATTTGATAATCGATAAACTAAGGTTTTAGGAACATCTTTCAATACGGCGAACCCGCCCGCCATNTCNCCNTAAAGNGTCGCATAGCCCATAGCCATCTCACTCTTGTTCCCTGTTGTCAGAACTANCCATCCAAATTTATTTGACAGAGACATNATCACGTTTCCCCTGATCCGTGCCTGAAGATTCTCTTCAGCNACNCCGGGATTAGTGCCTTCAAAATGCGGATCTAACATCTCCGTAAAGGCCGTATGGGCCAGTTCAATCGGTAAATTCCAAATTTGGATCCCTAAATTCTTAGCCAATTGCTCCGAATCAGAGACACTCCCTTCAGAAGAATACCGTGAAGGCATAGTAACACCGATCACATTTTCGGGGCCAAGAGCATCTGCAGCAATCACAGAAGTTAAAGCGGAATCAATTCCGCCGGATAAGCCGACTAAAGTTTTACTGAATCCACTTTTAAGGACGTAATCACGAGTCCCTAGCACCAGGGCTTGATAAACTTCTTCTTCTGGAGTCAAAGAAACGGAAGGGACAACTCTGGGCAAATCCGGATACGGCTTCGGCTCAAATCCNGAAACCTCNATGGTTCGAGCTTTACCAATTTCACCTAGCATAGCCGGATTCTCTTTCCTGGGCCTGGGATCCCTCAGGCGAGATCGAAATACGGACTCCACATCGAGATCAGCTACCACCATTTCCTCTTGGAAAAAGGCTCCCTGGGCTAATTTCTCTCCGTCCATATCGTAAATTACACTAGCCCCATCGAAAACCAACTCATCTTGCCCCCCAATAGTATTTAAATAGGCGACAAATAAGCCATTATCCATCGCCCGGGTAGCTATCATCTTTTCTTTCTGATATCCCTTCTCCACATAAAANGGAGACGCATTAATATTTACTATTACCTCAGCCCCTGATTCTCGTTGTACTACCGCCGGTCCGACTGGATACCATATATCTTCACAAATATTGATCCCGACCCCTGTTCCGTTAATTGTATACACAGGGCAGGTATCACCTCGTCTAAAGTATCTATCTTCGTCGAACACACCGTAGTTCGGAAGGTAAAGTTTTTTATAAATGTCGACCAAGTTACCATCGTATCCGATAGCTGCAGCGTTTGACGTATCCCTGGCAACGTGAACGAACCCGACTACAACAGCTATCCCCTTTGCAGCAGCAATGACACGATTCATAGCATCCAGATTGGCTTGAAGAAATGCCGGTTTCAAAAGCAAGTCTTCCGGCGGATAACCGGTTATCGCCAATTCAGGAAAGGCTACTAAATCAGCCCTCATTTCCCGGGCCATGTCAATGTATTCAAGAATAGTTTGCGTATTGCCACTTATGTCTCCCACGGTGGAGTTAATTTGGGCTAACGCTAATCTGAATTGTCTAGACATTTCCACTCCCAGATTTGGTGCCATATACATCATAACGCTTGAGCAGCTTTACTTCATCGTATAGCTTTTCACATTGACACCTTGTTTCGTGGCAACTATGATTGGCTCCCATCACAACAGATCTCAAAGTTAAGTTAAACCAGATAATCATGATATACCGCCACCTTTTAGGAGTCTAATGGCTTCTCCTGAGTATGAATAACTGGCGTCTTCGTTTAGCCAACAAGTTTCCCTTTTACTATGGCTGGGTAGTCTTAGGCGCTTCAATATTACCTAGCTACTCGGCTAGGCCGTTAATGGCGATTGCCACATTGACCGTATTCCTGGTTCCCATGACCGAACATTTCGGATGGTCCCGGGGCCTTTTTTCGGGGGCGGTCAGTCTCGGGGGCATATGCGGGATAATAATATCTCCTTTTGTGGGTCGAATCGTAGATCGCCGTGGATCCAGCCTTNTGATATCGTTATCATCGGCGATCGTAGGCTTCTGTTCTATCGGGCTAGCAACGATAGGCCAAGTGTGGACGTTTTATGCACTCTACGTGCCTGCTCGTACAGTTTTTGCGAGTCCTCTAGAATTAGGCACATCCCTCGCTATCAGCAACTGGTTTATAAGGCGTAGGCCACTTGCCTTAAATATACTGAGCATAGGTCAAGGCACCGGCCTTGCTCTGATGCCGCTATCAGCACAATTCCTCATAGGAAATTGGGGCTGGCGGACCGCGTGGGCTAGTTTAGGAGTATACACTTTAATAATCGGTATACTCCCAGCTCTATTATTGATGGTACGCAGACCTGAAGACATTGGGCTCACTCCTGATCCTACTAATGCGACTCTTGCTAACCCTGGGAGCTTATCACCTGATAACCAAGATTTATTAGAAACAAATTTCACGTTATCGGAAGCCCTGAAAACCAAAGCATTTTGGATATTAGCAGCTTTCTCAGTATCTGGATTTATGGTTCAATCAGGCGTGAGCCTACACCAAGTACCTCATTTTATCGGCCAGGGAGTCCCTCCGTCTTTAGC
Organism: Chloroflexota bacterium; assembly: GCA_002707185.1. The sequence continues at coordinate 23,559 of PAMF01000054.1, forward strand.
TGTTTTCGCGGCCAGCAACTTCGCTCTGTCACAGGTCATCGGCGGAATAATTTGGTCTACACTAGCAAACAGATTCAAAGTTCGTTTTCTATTGGCATCCGCAGGTTTGGCGGCAGGAATCGGAGCCATCGGCACTAGTAACAGTTCCTCGATAGAATGGGGTCTTGCAGCTTCCCTTTGTTTGGGGATCGGAGTTGGGGGCTTACATCTACTCCTAAGGCTCACATGGGCCGATTATTATGGGCGAAGACATCTCGGAAGCATACGCGGGGTAGCGCACTCTGCCCAAATTGGTGGACAGGTAATTGGGCCAACCCTAGCTGGGTTTATGTTCGATATCACGAAAAGCTACAAACTACCATTTGCGGTGTTCACGATCCTGCTATGGGGAATGTCCCTATTCGTGTTAGCCGCAACACCCCCTCAGAAATACCAGTCATCTGCAGACTCTACCTAAATAGGACTAAAATTGGGCACCATTAACTACCGAATACCTATTCCTCTATCTCCTTCCGAGCAATCACAGCAAATAGAGGATTCCCTTGTGGCTGGTCGGCTGGATTCACCAGTCCGCTTCTTATATCCTCGAATCCCCCTGCATAATCCAGATAAGAACCCACTAAATCCAGATGGCCTTGGTCGCTGAGACCTCGCCAAATACGGACAGCTTTAGTTGGAAACATGCGGTTTGAAAATGTCACTATAAAAACGCCGCCCACCTTAAGTATCCGATTTACTTCCTTAAACGTTTCGATTGGGTGGGTCATATACTGAACCGATACCGTGACGACTACAGCATCAAATATGTTATCTGCAAAGGGTAACTCAAGATTTACATTTAGGTCATGTACGACATATTCGTCTAAATCAGGGTTATCAGCCATTTCAGCTGCATTCATCCCTAAACCCACCATCCGGCCTTTACCGCGATCTTGGGGCCAGTGAGATCTCCAACTGCTCATCAAATCGAGTATTAATGACCCGTCAGGTATCTGTTCCCGGAATACTCGTCCAACAGCGGCAATCGCGAAGTCATCTATGTGTACAACNAACCTGGGCTGGGAATAAAATAACCCGTCATTACTTTCATCTTCTCGTGAAAAATATTCAATTGGAAATGCTGTTTCCGTAATCATCCTCCCTTTTGAAGCCGTAGCAGGTNAAAGTTATTTTCNGTTGGTNCCCTAAAGCTCATCTGGCCACCGAGTTACAGATGCGTTTAAGACTCTAACAGGATACAATCCCTCCGACGTGGTTCAAACATTCACAATCCATAACAAAGGAGTTTTAACATGACGACAGGCGACCAACAGGCTTTCCTAGATGAAACNGGACAGAANCGAGGATATACACTNGAAATGCACCATATCATGGCTGCTAATGATCTCGAATGGGCTAAGAAATACAACCAATTCATNGAAGCCACCTATACCGGGCAAAGATTACTAGACCGNAAAACCAAGGAACTTCTACAAATNGTTGTAGAGGCCGCACTTNGAGCCGACGTTGAACAAATACAAGCACANGTCCGAGTCGCACTAGAATCNGGAGCCTCTCCTCGTGAAATTCTGGAGGCTTTGCAAGCCGTAATTGCCCCCATGGGTGCTCTAGCATTTCGTCGAGGACTCCAAGCCTGGGCGGCAGAAACCGGGAACATGCCCCCTCAATAATCTATTTTAGGTTCTCCCCGGAATTCGTCACTTTTCCCAGACAACTGGGTTCCGTAAGACGCCGATATCATTGATGCCTATTTCTACTACATCCCCGTCTTTCATATTTTCAGGAGCCCCATCCGTTCCCATCCAGAGGACATCGCCGGGATAGATTGTCAAATATTGACTCATCTTACTGATATAATGGCGGACACTGAATATAGCATCCTTAACATCATATTCACCAACTAATTTATCATTTAAATTAATAGTCACATGCAAATCATCGGGTTCCAGATCAGTTACTATCCAAGGCCCCATAGGCTTGAAAGTATCAGTATTCTTTGCTCTCCAAAACGTTCGATCGCCCCTCTGCCAAGTACGTTCGCTAACGTCATTACCAATAGTGTAACCAAATACATAATCCAACGCTTCGGACTCCGATACGTTCTTACATTTCTTGCCAAATACTACAACTAGTTCTCCTTCATATTGCAGCAATTCTGTCGCATCTTTAGGAACTATTATAGGGTCATCCTGGCCAGTAAGAGCATTATTAGCTCGATACCCGACATCGGCATTGGGTGGAAATT
>PAMF01000055.1 GCA_002707185.1 Chloroflexota bacterium
GTGAATCCTAGAGAGTGAGTAGTCTCACCACCACTTGCAGTGACAGGCGTACTCTTTCTAATCTCTGAGGATTTAAGTTGTTCGTTTCCTATGTATGACATTAGGTAATCTCTAGTACACTACAAAACCCATTTAGATCGCCATCTGCTGATGCAGTGCATCTAATCATATCTCCAAGAGAAGTTGGGTCTGCATTTCTTAGGTTGATTGGTTTGTCAAGAACAAGTGTGGAATCTGCTGGTACTGGTAAAGTCTTGCCTACATAAAAGAATGTTCCCCCAGCACCATTTGTGCTGACTTCAATATCTACATTGGCAGAGTTGGTTCCATCTATGTTTGATATAAAGATAGAGTGAACCACAGCAGCGTCCTGACCGATAGGCACCTGATATAGTGTAATTGGTGCGCCTGTAGCCTGTATAGCAACCCCAGCGTTAGTAAAAGTGTTAGCCATCTTATCCTCCTAGTGCCAGCGCCATTGCTGCTGAGTTGTCTACCAGATCCTGCCATTCAAATCCGAATTCTTTTGTGCTGTCTGCGGTAAGAACCTTACCATTTGAAGACCCTGGCATTGGGTATCGTTCTTCCGCAGCCGGGGATATGCCTGAGTTATAGGCTAGTAAATCGCCTTTCGTTGTTAGTTGGTCAGGAGTAACAGATGTTACATTCTCCCACTTACTCGTTCCAGAGTCATAACGTAAAACCTGATCGTCTGCTATAGAAACAATATTAACATTAGCTAGATCATCAATATCCGCTAACGCTATTCGTGCATCTGCTCTAGAGTTTGTATAGTAAAGATTGGTTTCCTCTGGCACATCGGCGGTGCTTACCTGGTTGGCTCCAGTACCAAAGTCAATCAGAGTGTCATCGATCCCGTCGGCTTTTATGGATACAGCGCCAGCGGTTACATCGAAATGATCGGAGTCAAATGATGCTACGCCTTGGGCAGCGGTAGTTGCAGCAACGCCAGATACCGTTAGGATCTGACCCGCGCCTGCAGTTGTTATACCGGTATTACCAGTTATTTTAAAGGTTTGAGTATCTAGGTCAACGCTAAGTCCACCAGTGTCTGATGCATCCGTGTAATCCAGATCATGCGCTGATACCTGAGCGTCTACATAAGTCTTAATAGCACCCTGAGTAGCTAGTTTTGTTGCGCTCCCAGTAGCTACATCGCCATCATCAATATCTGTTACTATAGCGCCAGAAACTAACTCTAAGCTAGTGTCTGCTTTTAGTGTTGTGCCGGTTACCGCAGCAGGGGTTGAACCGCCAATAGCAGCACCGTCAATAGTTCCCGCCTCAATATCTACCGACTTTTCCGTTTCTGGACTGACAGCTAAAGTTATAAACGTAGAGCCGTCATAAAACTTAAATAGATGGTTTCCTGCGCCGCCAGATGTATCTATCCAAAGCAGACCCTCAGACAAAGATACTGTAGGTGCTGATGCTGATGTATGTACAACATTGACAATTGAATCTACGGATGGAAATGAATTCTTTAAGACACTCTTTATAAGCCTAAGATGGTCATCGCCTTGCGATACATTATCCGATGCTGGTGGATTTGAACTTACCAGTGAGTTAAGATAGGTTCCTGTTTCTAATGCCATTAGTAGTATCCGCCTGTATTCATTACTCGCAACTCAGTTCCTGAGTGCGAATCTTTATCGTCTTGTAGCTGTAGGTTATTTACAGCCTCCCCAAATGCCGTTGCCCATAATTGGATTCTAGCATCGTTCATTAAAAACGGTTCAGCTTCTAGCAATGCCCCATATAGGTATAGATCTGGATTGTGAGTTAGCATCGTGCTTGTTGTAGTTACATCAGACAAGGATGGTATTTTTGCATAATATGTCATCTCCACCGTATACACAGCATCAGGTACCGGGCCAAAGTAAATATACCCTGCCCTCATAGTATATGATTGAGGCAGTCCTGTGCTTGTTCCGGTGTTAGTTCTAGCCATAATTTCTGGTGTGATATACTGCATCGTTCGTATACTTGATGCGCCAGTTGATATGCTTCCAGAACCCCACGTTGTGTAAATCTCAACAACAGTAGCCCCTGTTGTGTGTTCCGCTTTAGTTGTGCTATTGGCTCCCCTAGCGGATACAGTCAAGACGTTGGCAATTTTACCTGAGTATGTTATCTGCTCTGTTCCTATTAGTATAGTTCCAGAGGCTGACAGAGAGGATGCGTCCGTTAATGTTATGCTTGCTACGGAATCGCTTATATCTCCATTTAGAGTCGTGGATGCAATCTGACTATTGTTATACTTTATAGCCAACATTTGCAAATAATCTGTTGGCATAAGATATCTTTTTGATCCGCCTATGGTCGATAAGATTTGCTCTTTCTCCATAATGCGTATACGCAAAACTCTATTCATGCGTGTTTCAGCCAAAGCTACAAACTCAGGTATCCGCGCCGATAAATCATCCCTATCCAGCCAGTTTGCTACAGCAGTCTGTAATTCGCTGTAGGTTGAGATAGCCATTATCTAGTTAGTTCTGATACGTAGACAACTCCGGCAACTGACACTTGCAGCGCGGCAACTTTCTCGGCTGGACGAATAGCGAACTCAGTTGGCCAATTCTTCAATAAGAAGAAACCAGTAGACGCGGATGCTGTTGGATTCGTTCCAAAAAGAATGTACGCATCTTGGGTAGCTGTTATCGATACAGTGTAAACCTGATCCGATATAGCATTACCAGTCTGCGCTGATACAGCTGATGTGGTAATCGATTGGGTTACCCCTGCTGGTCTATATAACATTTCTATCACCTATATAGTTGTTGGAGATGTTTTGAAGTATTTAAACTCTGGGTCATTTAATTTCTTAGACAGTAGTTTTTTATCTTTCAATATTGCCCCATTTGTTTCCTTTATCCATTGATCCCAAATAACAACAGGAATGGATGCGACCTGATGCCAATCCCCACGTTTACCGGTGGTTAGCTTGTCGCCGTAATCATTATACTTTCTTTTAGCATAATCTAATATTGGTTGAGCATCTTGGGTTTCATGTATTGTGAACGTATTGTCCGGCTCCTCATGGAATATGGACTTTATATGTTGTGTTACATCTAAAACCTTTCCTTTAGCCAATGGGATATATCCTCTTTCCGCCAGAACCCCTATGCAGAGGAACTTGCAGTTCCTGTTCGTTAGTTTTACTGCGAACTTTAGGCGCTTCTGACACTCTTTTGGTTTGTTTTTTCTTTTCTTTCATAGTGGATCGGGGGGCAGATTAACTACCCCCCTTTCCTCCTTAGATTATGGTGTTAAGCACAATCGTAGATGCAACCGCTTGCGGCTTCATTTTTCGCCATTAGGCCGTACTCAGCAACAAGCATCTGCTTTTTGCTGTCGCCTGTTCGCGCAATATCCAGGGTCTGGAAAGGACGCAAATAAGACACTGCCCAAAAATCGAAATCAAAAAACCACGCATCACGCTCTCGCTGAAATCTATTAGGAACAACTTTGAAATTTCCAAAGTCGGACACATAGATGTCCACTGCAGCAACGACATGCGCTGGTGCAGGCTTATCCGCAGATGTACGAAGCGGAGAAGTAGTCTGAGTTAGATCAGAGATAGCCTGTTTATTAGACGGGCCAACCATGATCGTGTCAGCATTAGAGCCGTTGTCAAAACACTTTTTGATAACTTCCTTGATGAGGACTTCAGTGATTGCTCGTAGAGCGCCGTTGGTCGTGATATTGCTACCAGTCCCAGCGCACGCTGCACCACCAGCACCAAACGTAGCTACGTTGGTTTTAACCCACGCGCCTAGTCCTGCTGTGATACGAGTATCGCCAGTCGGTTGTCCTGCAGTACCTGCAGCAACTGCCGCTGGTACGGCTTTCGCAACATTCTCCATCAGCATCTTTTCCATATCGCGCTTCATTTCTTTAGCGCGCTTGGCTAGCTGATATGCCTGAGAACTGCGTCGGCCTGCAAAGTCAACCGCTTCTGCGGTCCCGGTTGTTGCTACTGATTTTCCGCTAATCTGACAATAATTACCTACCCTAGCTGGTTCTGCAACAGCAGTGTTTGCTAAGTCATCGCCCTCAACGATACGGTTTGTAGCAGCCGCAGTAAGGGAATCGGTTTGCCACTCAAAGAAAGTGGAGTCACACGACTCTCGTCCTGCAGACGACATAAACGGAGTATCGGTAGGGGAGATATTGTAGATAACATTTGACAGATCTTCACGTAGACCCACTGCCGCATATGTGGAGCGGGTACCTGCTGGTCTTGCCATTTTTTATTACCTCTTGTTATAGTTCTACAAAATCCTCCAACAAAGAAGCCGCGTCTGAAACGTGACCTGTTTGTTGTAAGCGCTTCATTGAAGCAATACGCTGAGATTTTTGTGCCTCTTTTTTTCCAGAACCTTTGCCGGATCTAACTACTCTTGGTTTGTTCTTCACCTTTTTGGTCTTGACATCGGCGCGTTGCAATTCATCATACTTTTGCGCTTTCATCAAAACAATCAAAGATCGGTGATCAACCAGAGAACCTATCTCCTCCTCTGTATACCCTTGTCCAGTAGCATATTCGCGCAACCCTGTAGCCAACACTTTCTGTTGGGTAGCGTCGCCCCATTCGGGAATTTTCTCTACCATTTGTGCATGTTCCTGTTGAAGAACCTGCTGCTGCAGAGATTGCATTTCCCCAGCCTGCTTCTGTTGCTCTATAGTATACTGATGTTGGCCTGCTCTTACGCGCTCTTGTGTTTCTCTGTACTCGTCGCGCTTAGTGATAAACTCAATAGGATCCTCCTCTTTGAGTTTATTCCAATCTACATTAGCAAATTGGTCAAGACCTCCCATAGATTGCTGGATTAGTTGGTTTAAACCATCCATGTATTGCTGACGCTCCTGTTGCATCTGACCCAACTGAGAACTGTATTGACTTTCTAACTGTTCAATATTTCTTCGTTGCTCTGATAACTCCTGCGTCTTCTTGGTGTAGTCTGCTTGGCGAGAATATCCTTTTACTAACTCATCCTCTGTGACTTCAATTTCTTCGCCATTTACACGTACAGTGTACAGTGCGATATCTTCGTCACCGGATTCCTCCTCCTCAGACTCCTCCAAACCGTCATCTTCTTCCTCTAACTCCTCAGACTCATCCTCGGTGTCTTCGGTTTCTGATGTTTCTTCATCAGGTTCATCTTGAATTTCTTCAGTTGATTCCTCTGATTCAGATGATGCTAAATCATCCTTAGGATCGTCTCCTGTATCAACAGCGACATCTAAAAGACTCATTATTGCATCGTGCGCCTCTCCCAAGCTATTGGGGTCTGGTGCTGGTGGCATCGTTGCCGGGTGCGGGGCTTCTTGCGTATCCGCCATGTTACTCTCCTTATATGAATGGGTGTTGCTTTTCAAGCATACGGTTCATGTGTCCTGTCTCCATAATGGACTGTATATGACCGTGTAGCTTTTCAAGCAATCGCATTGCAAGCCAGATTGATTCTCTGGCATCTACCTCTAATGAGCCGCTAGTCTCCCAGCGACTTAAAAGATCTTTTCTTAATTCGTGGAACGCTTCTTGAAAAAGTGGATCTGCTAAAAGTCGTTTTGCATTCTCTTCCCGAGATGCGTCTGACATTGATTGTTCGCCAGAAAAATGGGCCCAATCACCGCTTATTTTATTATCCATGTTATCCTAAAGCAACCCCCCTCCCTTGTTCTGCTTCTAAACCTAGTTCTGCTACTTTAAGCTGTGCATCCATCTGCGCCTCAGCAGCATCGTGTTGTACTTTCATTTGTTTTACTTGAACGTCTGCAGCTTTTATTTCCAGTTCCTTTTGCTTTATCTGCAACTCAGCCTGCTTCATTTGCTCTTCTGGGCTTGGACCTTTTGGTTGCGGATTGTCTGCTGGGTTTGTGACGAAATCGTCTACATTCTGAAACCCCATATTGCGTATCATCGCAGCAGATATATTGTATAGGTTTTGTTCGTTGACTATACTTAAACCTCCCGACATAGCTTGAGATGCAAACTGCATCATAGTAGACAGGTGCATAAGTTGCTGATCCTTATTCCCTCCACCAAGCGCAACACTAACAGTGCAATCCATCTTGTCTCGCCACATATCTGGGCGGACAGGAACCCACTTGTTTCGCAACTTAACCACTCTCTCTTTATCTTGGTTCTTTTGTAGCAACTCATATATGCAGTACATCAATTCTTTCACACCAGTTTCCGCAAAGTTTCGCGCGATCAACTCTACCCTAGACTGCGCTGCTGTCATAACCGAATTAACAGCCGATGCTGTGGTGTGAGATGTCAGTGCTTTCTCGTTCATACCCTGAGACATTTTGGAGACACCAGCGCGAGATTCGCGTATCCCATCTAAATACTCTAACATCTGAAACGAGTAGTTTTCTAAAGGAGGGGTCGCTAGAGGCATAATAGCATTAGGCGACTTAACTCTAACTACACCTCCCGGCCTCTGANTTAGCAGATCATCTNGATTCGCCTGCCCCTCAAGGACTGCGTATCTACCAAAGTTCTGGTTGTACATGTTGTCCATGAGGTTTCGCATCAATGTGCTTTTTATCAACTGCAGATCCATCACTAGATCGGCAACCGATAAGCCAAAGAATTTGTGCGGTATTTTTACTGGCGTGATAGATACAAATGGTATTTTATCTATCTCATCATTAGCTAGTATTTTATCTCCAACTGTACAAACTTTCCTCAACTCTGCAATACCGTCACCATCAAAATCAGTTCTCAAGAAAGACTCGTGCAGCCAGTATTCGCGCAGCGCTTCCTCATTCTCTGAAGCATTTCCCCATCCCTCAAAGAATTGTGCTGACTTATCGTACTCATACCTAGCCAGTCGCTCGGCTGAGTATTCTCCCATATCTTCACCGCCCCCGCCTAAATCTTCTACATTAAGATCGTCATCGGGATACATCTCTCNCAGTTCGGATAAAGTTTTCTTTACGCGATGGCAGGTGAACCTCGCGTCTTGTATGATTTTAGCCTCTCTGGATATCAGGAACTCAGAGGGAGGTACATTTTCTACACGGATCTTTCCTCCGTACGATCCCCTCCTGATTACTATATCATGCTCTACAGNGGACTGCTGCGGCATNGGGGGAANAGGCTGCTGCTGTGGTGGTGGTGGTGCCATACCTGGCTGACCCATCATAGGAGGCTGACCCATCATNGGAGGTTGGCCCGGTGGTGCATCTGGCATCATAGGTTCTTGAGGCATCATGCCCTCTTGAGGCATCATCTCCTCTGCCATTTGCTCCTCGCCAGCAGAGTATCCATTTTCATACTCGCTGTGTTCCAGAACCTCCACATCTTTATCTGATATAAGAGCCTCTAACTCTATATCACTTAATCCGTGATATTCCTCCCTATTCCATTCTTCGTACTCATCCCACCATACCTTTACTATTCCATTCTTTGATAGCAAAGCATCTGTAAACCATGAGTATAGGACTTCCCAGCCGGGATTGTCTTTTGTAAATACATAGTTTACATAATCCGTTGCTTGGTNGGCAGCTTCAACATCCTCAGGTCCGTGCGGGGTGAATTTAACCATTTCGTCACCAGAGGCAAACACTCGCATCAATGATGGCTTTATCCACTCAATAGTATCCGCAACGGTCGAGTCTACAAACTGGCTTCGCCCATCCACCTCGTTACCAAAGGGCAAGCCATAGTAATACTCCATAGCAGTTTCACGCTGCTTAGAGATCGTGTCGCCGTACCCGAGTGAGTCAGTTATTTCACCACGTATACGCGCTAGTAGTTGTTCGTCTGTAAGTCCTTTTGCAGCCATTAAATAATTCCGTAGTTTTTGTATTCAAGGTCTTTCGTCCACTGCGGGTCTTTCCCAGATACAGCATACCGTAAAGACATTACAGAATACCGTGTAGCAGACATGAGGTCATCCCTGATAGGAACAATTTTACCCTCTTTTCTGTGATACATTCTAAATTCTTCCCACCAATCTCCAAGCGTGGCAAATACTTTTAACTTACCATCGTCCATTCTTTGCAGAAGAGACATGATGCCCTCCTCTACAGAATTGCCTCCCTTTTTCTCACCAAGGGCTGGCGGGTTGGTAAAGTGTTCCAACATCATATTGCATCCTAAATTCCGATACTGATCAGCCAAACCAGGATTACCCATAGAGTCTCGTCTATTGCCATCATGGGGATAAGCAATGGGGATAAAATGGGGTCGAGAGCATATAGCTTTAGCATGAACCGACGGTGTTGCTTTCGACATTCTATGACAGTCATAAATATACACCACGTCGTTATCCCTATCCCAAGCCGACCAAANTACGGCTGTTGGATGTTCCCAACCGAAATCTATACCAGCTATTCGAGGCCAGTGATCCTCTATATGTATAGGATCTATCATTATCTTCTCTTCCATGATAGGNAACACAAGTCCACTACCAATGGATGGTCTACCGTATCTACGCATCTCCCTCTCGTGAGGAGAGTAGGAAGATAGTATCTGTTCCATTACGGCCTCATTGAGGTGTCCGCTAGAACCATCCTTACTCATAACCTTTTCTGAGGCATCATCCCAAGTAGCGTTAGTCAACGACTGCCCCGGACGCAATGAGTTTATAAATGATGCTACTGTTTCTGTCATACCAGACTCTGGTGTAAAGGTCATATAGACCATGCCTTTCCTATCCAGAGTACGAGTAACCGCCTGAGAGTATAGTTCTCTGCTAGGCTCTTCATCCAGCCAGATGCAGTCTACCGATCTACCTTGCCACTTCTCTACGCCCATCTCGTAGGCTTTAAAGAATAAAGAAGAGTTCCCNCCACTAACATGTTTAATTAGCGCCACGCTCTTTGCGTTAGGCACGCCAGGTTTTCGCTCGGTCTTTATGATGCAACTTTTAGGTATAGCACCCGAACCAAAAGCCTCAGGGTCATCAGGGGAACCCAATAATTCAAACTGTACAATGTCTCTCGTAGTTTCGTTTGATACACCACCTGCCCATGCAACAATAGGTTGCGTGTACCTACGACCAATCCACCATTTAGGATAAAGCCCCGTACAGTGATAAGCCATCTCAGCACTTCCACAGTAAGACTTTCCTATTCTGTTTGCAGCCATTAGCAAGCGCTGATTAGCGTCTGCCCCTGTCTCATGGAACCTTTCTTGGTATGGATATGGGTCGTAAAAGTCTAGCTTGTTGTAGCGCTCTCTACGTCTTAACTCTCTTGCNAGTTCTACTACTTTTTCCAGTTCGCTCCTTGTAGCCGCTGGAGTATGCAGCTTGGGCTTGTTTTTCAGCGCCTGCTCTAGTCGCATAACATTTTCCTGATTTTCCCCATTTCCACCCCTTTTTGCCGCTAGATAAAGTACACGCCTGTATGGGCATTAGTTTATGAGTCCAGTAACTTTTGTTACATCAGATGTACCGATAAGAGCCTCCAACTCTCTACGCAACTCGTCTGTAGATGCTTGCTCCACATGAGATATTTCTTGCTTGATGCGTTCTGCTGGCTTCATACCTGCGCGATCCAATACATCTTTGATAGCGCCAAGTTTCACGGATTCTGATTCAGCACTGACAACAAGGGTCTGTAATTGAGATAGTGCAGCAGGCACGCAATCTTGCAGCATCTTCTTTTGACGTTCTTCTATTTCTGAGGAGAACTTATTTTTAAGTTCATAGCCTCTCTGCTTGGGAGATGAGTACCCAGCTAACTCGGCAGAAGAAGCCGCATTGCCTGTTAAACAATACTGCTCAATAAATGTTTCCTGTTTCTCAGTTCGCATTTGCTAACTCTTGTAACTTCCCGTCCATCTCCTTTATGGAGTGTGATACTGTGTCTGGTAGGATGAATGGAAAAAATGCGTGGACAACGCTAACAATAGCAAGCAATACCATCTGCAACGCAAGTTTCATAGCGAAACTAAAGTGCGCTACATACGACATATTCTGCTGCTTTAAGTGTCCCATAAACTAGTTCCTCATTCTGTTGTTTTTTCTTTCGCGCTCTTTCTCTGCTTGGACATGCCCACTAGCGCCTCTACGTAGTATTTTGTCTGCTGGTCCTGCATAATGTCTTGCTTTAGCTGTTACTTGCTGTAGAGGGAAAAGCATTGCAAGCATTTGCTTAACGCTCTCTTCCTCTTTAGGGCCGTATCTACCTTTACCGGGAGCGATCCCCTCTCCAAGCATCTCTAATTCCTCGTGATGAAAGCTGGAGGATTCTGGATCGCCTTTTGATTTTTTTGAGTATAGGTTATGCTTGCTAAGAACCTTATCAGAAAAAGACATATTTGATCCCGTGAGGGAAACAACCCTGCCCCCAGGCATCTTTGACCTAAGAACATTCTCTAGCCCCTGCCACCCAGACCCTAAATCTAACTGGTCGTGAGCAAGGTTAAACATTCTCCCTGTTTCTGGGTTTAGTATATGTGTCTGCCTAACGGTTCCTAACAGGTAGTCTCCAGTTTTAGCTGTGCTGCCAAATCTAACATGTCCAGAACTCGTGTAAGAGCCATCTGCGTTTTTAACATTTACAACATTATCGGCAATATTTGTAACCCCATCACCTTTAGATGGAGTGGAGAAAAAGACAGGTTCTTGTGGTCTAGGAACTTTCTTTCTGTTGTATGCTCCACCAGCTTCTTTCCACTTAGCCAAGTCTGCCGTGTAGTCATCAGCAATCTTTCGGTTAACATTCTTTATTTCATCTATAAAGTCATCAGCGGTAAACCTATAACCTCTGCCGTACTCCCCATACCGCCCCCACTTCGATCTTTTCGTCATCAGGGAGTCCCAAGCGGCCTCCATTGCATGAAAGCTGCTTTCCTGTAATTTCGCTTTATGAGATTTTTCAGAGCCTTTTGTTTTGTACGATGGCCAATCAGGATTTACTAAGTCATCTTCCATCCATTTATAATTTGGATTAGTCCCATCTAAATCAACCCTTTTGCTCAGTCCCGATCTTGAAAGCGACCCAGACATCATGCGACCAGTGCTAGCTGTACTTTCTATCTTGTTAAGCAGATTGACATCTGTACCCGGAGTCCAGTTGTACTCACCTTTCATTACAGGGGTTATCAGGTCAGCAATCTCAGGAGATATATCAAATCCAGTATTTGAAAGCGCTGCACTCATGTTAGGAATAGATCCGTCTGCAGCAACCGCAACCTTTGCTTGGCCTGGAAATACCAGCCTGGCAGCAGCCTGTAGGTGCTGGGGTATTGGCTTTCCAGATAACAGTAATTGTCCATACTGGTTGGCTACTTCATTATATATTATACGAGCATCTGATGACGACACCTTGCCAGTTTTTTCTATATTGGCTGTAGCCCTAGCTATGGATGCCGACGCTGTTGGGGTAAGTCCTGCTTCTGTTAAAGCCGCATAATAGGGTGACCAAGCTGCTACCGTCCTGCTCATAGCAGCCTCTGTTGGCATTGCAAAACCAACTTGTAGCGGCCTCCCTGCTTTACTGGTATACCAGCCATCCCTGTATATTTTAAGATGTCTTGCTAACTCTGCAACAGGAACCTTTGCCATTTTCGCTGCGTTATGTATTCCTTTTGGGCCAGCCAAGCTAGTTGTCCAATAAGCAATATCCTTAGCCCAGTCTGCAGTACCAGCAGAGGCTCCCAACATTAAAGCCCCAGACTCTATACCCTCACTAAACATCTGAAAAGGTAGGTCTGCGTACTCAAATCCTTTATGTACGAGTCCCTGCGTTTCGCCACCTATCTTGCCGCCATGCTTCTCTGTCGATAGCATGTCGGTACCCTTTTGCCACCTATCTCCGCCACGTACCATACCCCGGCTAAACTCTTCTCCACTGTAACCCACGTAGGGGAACTCACTATCAAGTGTTAACCCAGATGCTGCACCCTCAACCAAGCCTAGCAAACCACCACCAATTTCTTGCGCAGTCCTAAACGGCAACGCTGCAGCAGTGGCAACTACATCAGCAGTATCAGTCAGAAGACCTTTAGCTAGAGCTTTCTCGTTCCACCATCGATCTTCTTCATCAGGGTGCTTATATTGGGCCATATTAGATTGCGCTTATAAAGGGTAAAATGCCAGACTAGTGAGTGTAGACAATATATATCATAGAGAGAATAAAAAAAGGGGGTTGGGGGGGTATTCCCGCGCGCTCCTCATGGTATATCTGCGCCACAATATACTTTACATAGTGCCGATTATGCGAACCTTGCATAGTGTGGGGTTATACCGTTACCCACTATCTGCATTATGTTGCATCTACGCCACATTATGCGCCATGGTTTGGTTTGAACTGCGTGCGTGTGTGTGAGATATACATCTATAGCCACACCATATACACTCTCATGCCCTACTGTTCTAAATGCGACGCAGCCTGGCTCACATGCGACATGCTGCCACTATTGGCTTGCTACATGCTGGCTTATACTGTATTGGTAGTTCTCCACGAACACTCTATGGCATCATAATGACCACAGTATACGAAAAATACGCAGCATCGATGGCACACCTCGAGGATGAATTATTAGGCGACTCAGGAAGCACGGTACCGGGTTATCGAGAACTACTAATATCTAAAATGCAGAAATTATCTGCAAACCACCCTACGCATACTAGGCAATATATCTACGATAAATGGATTAGGGAGACATCATAATGACATACGAAATGCTACTATCAGTAATAGCGCTAGACCTATTTGCCATACTGCTAAATCTAATCGTATCCCGCAGAAATGGTCATGGCTATCCTAAAACGATACCATGGTGGTACTGGTGTTCCATTGCTAGAAAGTATATATTCGGTACTCGATCTAAAAGAGGTATTTTCCAATGCTAGATTTTCTAGAATTAGTACTAGCCACTATATTAGTCGGTGGCTTTTTTGGTTTTCTCATTCTAGCCGTATGTGGCACTATTGCTACATTCGTGCTGGCCATCTATGGTTCGTTCAAAAATCAATCAGGAGTAGATCACGATGTATGACACCAGTGAATTACGCCCACATATTAGGGATATTGTAGAGTCTGACCCCCTATTCAATAAGGCGCCATCACAGCTATTGACTGTCACCAATGCTAAAACAATCAAAGGCCAATCCCTAGGATGGCTAACTGCTATCCTGTACCTATCGCCAGCGGATTTGTTATCGCTGCGTCTAAATATATGCCCTAGCGCAAAACTAGCTGGCTGTATAGACGGTTGTCTAAACACTGCTGGCCGTGGCGCGTTTAATAGCGTACAGCGCGCACGTATACGTAAAACTCTGTACTGGTGGCAGCATCATAATAAATTCATGGCGCTACTCGTGCGGGATATTGAGCGCGTACAGCGTATGGCAGACCGACAAGGTCTGAAACTGGCTGTGCGCCTAAATGGCACCAGCGATATACGATGGGAAAAGCAATATATGGATACAGCACCATTTAACGTTAATTCTACGTACCATCGCACTATTTTTGATATGTTTCCTACTACGCAGTTCTACGACTATACGAAAATACCGGGTCGCGTCGTACCGTCTAACTATGATCTGACGTTCTCGGGTTCTGCCAGAGTGGAGTTTCAGCCAATACTAGCAAAACAGCTAAAACACAACCCATCGTCTAGGCTGGCTATCGTGACCAAAAACCAATTTGTACTAGCTGTGGCAGAAGCGGCGGGACGTAGTGGCGACGCGCACGATTTGCGGTTTTTAGATCCGCAGGGTGTCAAAATAATCCTATCCGCAAAGGGTAAAATGAAACACGATACAAGCGGTTTTTGCTACGGAGGCCAGCCATGAAACATAAAGTAGTCGTATCGCTATTCGATAAAACAGGCACAGCAGTACAGTCATGGGCTGATGCTGGCTATCAATGCGTTCTGTTTGATACGCAGCACCCCAGCGGGTTTGCTACTTTACGAGACAGAATAACAACCGTTAACTGTGACCTATCGATCGCGCAGCCTACTACCATTCGCGATCTAGTCGCCTCAGCTATACGCGCAAAACCTGATGACCAGATAGAAGTAGCGTTTGTATTCTGTTTTGTGCCATGCACACATCTAGCTGTAAGTGGCGCACGTTGGATGAAAGGCAAGGGTCTTCGCGCGCTGGCTAGTAGCATACATCTATTCGCTACTGCAGCCGATTACTGCGAATACACTGGCGCGCCATATCTGATCGAAAACCCCGTTAGCACTATTAGCACCTATTGGCGCAAGCCAGACCACACGTTCCACCCGTGGCAGTACAGCGGACTAGAGTCTGACGATTGCTACACAAAAAAGACCTGTCTATGGACTGGTGGCGGGTTTCGTATGCCTAAACCACAGTGCGATCCAGACTGCAAACCTGATGACCGCATCCATAAAGCACCACCATCACCGGAGCGCGCAAACTTTCGCAGCGCTACCCCACGCGGATTCGCCCGCGCTGTATTCATAGCTAACACACCTCACCGCCTAATTGAATCACTCACTAAACTAATAGGGGACGTAGACATATGAAAACGTATACCGACATAATCAATGGTCAAACTGTCACCATTACGCGCATTCCACCCACCTATGTTCTGCCGGAGGCCAGCGTACCAGTGCCGTCATTTATCCACGGCCCGGTAACGCTATCAAGCCACCAGCCTATAATCAATGCGCCAATCTCAATAGAGGAGGAGGTAACGGAGTGGCTATATAGCTAGATCCTCAATAACTCTATGCGGGTACTTTGCGCGGCTGTGCTTCGACCGGTCGCGCTGTACCTGCGCACGGCTGTATTTTGGCGCGTGCTTGGCTACTAGGTTGCGATGACGTTTGGCTGCGCGCTGCGCTTTTGATTCTGATTTATCCATGTGAACAGGTGCGAAACCTGGAAGTGTTGTATTTTTACAACAAAACAAGACGTAATTGTCTTTTTGACGTCTGTGCCACTGGTGGCTATTGGTACGCTATCAATCTTATCATCCACAGCTTATAGGTGCTGCCCAAACCCCCACTGTTAACGTGGCACTTTAAACGATGTTTACGACCCCGTCAGGAGGGCGTTGATTGCGTGATGCCTTTCTCACCGATGGAACCAGCACTAGAGGTTCTTAATTAGACTGTCGGTTTGCAGTTTGTCAAATGTGACAACCATATAACAGTCTTGGCGCAAGTGATTGAATTTGTTAGAGGTTTCGCGATTTACCGTTTTCGTGTTATACTGGAAAAGAGACAGGAGATAGTGATGCCAGAGACATATGTTACCGAATGTGAGTACTGCCCCACAGAGGTGGTGATCCCAGTGAGGACTGGCCCGTGGCAGGGCTGGTTACCCCGAGCCACCTTTCTGTGTGACGATTGTTTTGACATGATCCACGAGGAGGATTAAATGCGCAAACCTAAGCAATTCAAAGCACCGGGTTATGATGGCGTGTACTCTCCCCAGAGAAAGGCGCTCGATATCTACGAAGTTAACGAGAACGGTCAGCCGCTGAACCTGGTCACCTCGTTTAACAGGGGTGTTCGCAGCGCTGTGCAGGCGGAGGCACTGTTCAACGTGACGGTGGATTCCCTGATTTTTTCAAAGCTAGGCAAAAAGGACGCAAACGATGAAGAATGAATGCGGAAAAACACGTAAAATCCATAGCCCTTACGAGGTTTGGAAAGTCCCCGGAGGTATCTTTCAGATGCGGGTTTTGAAGAAATACCAGCGACCCGATAAGGAAGCAGGCAACCCTAAAGCGCGTTGGTATGTTGCGGTCAAACACCTGTGGACGGGAGGTCAGTGGAAGTATCAAGACTTATGGCTTGCTGGAACGGGATTCATTGGGGAATATAACGGCCCCGGCAAGTTCCAAGTTGAAAAGCAAAGGTACACAATGTTAAACGGTAGAATTTACGATGATTCTCCCCAAGATATACCATTTTAGTGGTACAATGGATATAGGGAAGATCGAGTGGATCAGGGAGTTTGGTAGAGTGGGTGAATGGAGAGTAGAGAAGATGGGCAAGCGCCCCGGTGCTAAATACGGGTATCTTTTGTCTAACTCTAAAACGACTTACATCTCTGTTAACCCCGGCCCATTTACATCACCAGCAGACCGGGATGCACACATACTAGAGGATATCCGCGAAAGGGAGAACAAACGTGCGTGTAATTAAAACGTCAATCATAACGGGCAACACAGCTAGCATGGATCTAGATATTACTGAGGTTCAGCTAGTAGCGTGGCGTCAGGGCGGCCTAATCCAAGATGTTATGCCCCACCTATCCGCAGACGAGCGGGAGTTCCTAATCTCCGGCGTCACCCCTGCAGAATGGGATGAGCATATGCGTGATTGGGATGAGTGGGCCACACAACCAACAATAACCAAGGAGTACGAAAATGACTGCAACGCTGCCTAAAGGAAAAGCCAACATTTGGGGTGTTAGAAAGAAAACACGAGAGCAGGGTATGCACGACCTAGACAGGATGTTTAGCGCTCAGGGCGGTGTACATGATGCGGCTGATGAGGTCATGGATGTCTACAATGATATGATGGAGGACGGGGTTATCGCGCGGGTGATGTCGGCAGTAGCTGACAGCGATGACAACGTGCTGTTTGAGTATTTTCGCATTGTGACCGCCAAGTTCCACAATCTGGAGGAGTCGTTGTTGCGGTTCAACCTAGACAATGAGCATCTGCAAAAGAAATACGTAGCTAAGCGTGTTTGGGGGACAAACGATGACGGCGATGCTGAGGAGTGTCCGACTGGCTCAGCCAACACCTCTCCAGCCTCAAGATACAACCCAGACCTGCTTTAAAAAACGGCTATACAAAACAATAACTTGCGCCTGGAGTGTTATTAATATGCCCAGAAAAATATTACGTATCGAGCGTGCATTGCGCCGGATGGAGAGCCTGTTGCGTCAAGCATCCGCAGTAAAAAGGCGCACCGGCAGGATCGAGGTCGAGGCATTATTGACCCGATCCCTGGACTCTGTGGAAACCATAAAAAAAGCAGGAAATGCACATAAACGGGCGGCTGATATAGCGATTGTAAAAGCCTATCAAATATACAACAAGATGCAGCGATTGCATGACGAGCAAGATTTTTTCATAGGTAATGATCGCAACAACCGTGACAGGGTGGTATCTCTAAGCGAGTCGGAACCCAGACCATCGGGACACTATAGTCGTGTATACTGGGATAGTGCGGCGTTAATGGCCGTTCCTAAGGAGAAAAGCGGCGGTTATGACCCTTGGTGGAACCCGCCCAAACCATCAGCTAAGTACAGCGACCTGAGTCAGAGCGATTATTGGGTGTACAACTTCGATGAAATGTCGAGCGAGAATGATAAGTATTGGCGGAACCTGCCGTCGAGGGGATAAGGTATGAAAATAATTACAGATTTTGAAGTAGAAGCGGAGACAATATTACGTAAGGCATCGCATGAGGCCGCTCTGCTCGTGCAATGCATTGATAATGACATCGCAGGTGATGGCACTAGCATGGATGACCTTAATCTGATGGTGTCCACTATTAGATCGACAATAGAGGATCTCGATGATCATTCCGACGATTTGCGAAAGCTGTACAATAGTTGGTGTCAAGTTAACCTAGACAGAGATGATAAGCTGGATAGTATGGCTTGGGCTGCTGAGAGGGCTGTTCGCTGATGCCTGAGATTACATACGATCAGCTAAAACCCTACCAAAAAATCTCAGATGCTCACAGGTTTGTTGGCCCCTCGTCTGATTGGACNCAGGAGGTTCTGGAGTATTACCTGCATGGTGAGCAGATCAAAGGCATAAAGCTGCCTTGGCCTCGCATGGATAAGAGGTTTCGCCTGCGAGAGCATGAGATCAGTGTGCTTGCTGGGCCGTCAGGTGCTGGGAAAAGCCTTGCTTGCAGTCAGTTTATGCTTAACGCGATGGAGCAGGGGTACCCATGCCTTAGCGTGTCGTTAGAGATGACTGTTAAGTCTCAGTTAGCTAGGGCTTGGCGGCAGCGATCTCTAGCCGCTGAACCTGGCCTAGACGAGGGTCTGGATTTCGCTTCATGGGCGGAGGGTAAGCTGTGGTTCTACAACCAGCAGGGTAGCGTCACGTTCAACACCCTAATGGCGGTTCTGCGTTACACCACAGAGACTTACGGCGTAAAGTTTGTTGTTGTGGACAGCCTGATGACAGTGGGNGACATCCCTAGCGATGCATGGGAACAGCAAAAGCGGTTCGTTTGCGCGCTGGCCAACATTGCACGCGACCTAGGTATACACATTATGCTGGTGTGCCACACGAGAAAGACGCAGGACGCCAGCCAACCACTGTCACGCCACGATGTTAGCGGAAGTTCAGACATCACCAACAGGGTAGACAACGTGCTTATCCTGCAGCGCACGTTTGCTAATGACATGATGAAACCTGACGCAAAGCTAAACATTGTGAAATGCAGGCACTTTGATCAAGGGGAGGAGTCTATACCTCTGTGGCTAGATATGGCCTCCCTAAATTATTACAGCGAGGGGGATACCCCAAGGGTGATTGGCAATGAAACCACAGTCAGCAAAGCAAAAGGGGCGAAGATACCAACAGTGGGTGAGATCAGCATTGTTAAAAGTAAACCCAAGCCTGCAACCGGAGGATATAGAGTCGAGGTCAATGGGAGCGCAGGGGGAGGACTTAATGCTGTCGCCAGCGGCTAGGGCGCTGTTTCCGTACAGCGTGGAGTGCAAAAACCAGGAATCTCTGAACGTCTGGAACTCTTATGCACAAGCTACAGCAAACTGTGGGGAGAACCAGCCTGCGTTGTTCATTAAACGCAACAGGCATAAGCCCCTAGTTGTGTTGGATGCAGAACACTTTATACAGTTAGCCGCAGCGCAATCAAGGCTGTTCCGTGGCACGATCTTTCCAGATGGATGGGATGGCAAACAAAAGGAGGCGTAATGGAACCAATAACAATACTAGCAATAGTATTAACCTTTTTAATTTTCACATGGTAGGAGGTCGTAATGAGGAGTCTAATGATGGGCAGTAGCCCACTAACAACGATGTTCCGTGAATTGGAGGAGGCTGTTTTATCCCCCCCAAAATATGGGCGCGCTATGGTTCAAGGTGGCACAAAAGATAGCCCTGTTATCGCTGAACATGCGGTGTGGGTGGTGCGCAAGTACAAAGCGTGGCACGATGAGGATGGTGGCTATCACGAGGAATTTATACACGAAGATGAAGAAGATATCGTAAACCCCGGCGGAACAGGTTAAGGAGAAAACCAATGTTAGACCATGAAGTTCGTTTGAAGCGACCATTTGCATTATCGAAGTTACGATGGCGTCGAGGACAGGGTGGGAGTGGTGAGTTGGTGTACATAACTGCTAGAGATGTAATGGATAGGCTTGACGAGGTGTTTGGGCCAGAGGGATGGCAAACAACCTATGCTTGGTTGGGCAACCGCATGATATGCAAAATCGAGTGCCTTATAGATGGCTCTTGGATAGGCAAGTGTGACGGTGCAGATGACACGAACATAGAGGGTGCGAAAGGCGGGATAAGTGATGCTTTTAAGCGGTGCGGTGTGATGTGGGGGATTTTTCGCTACGCATACTACAAGGGGGCGTTTAGTTCATCCAAGCAGCCAGCGGAGTGGGCTACTCCAGANGGGTTTGATAAGCTGATGGCTAAACGAGAAAAGAAATCAATTGAACAATGGCGTGCGCAATACAATATGGCCGCGAGTGGAGNATAATAATGACAAACGGGTTTAAGACAGGGCTAGGTTNCGATATTTTCAAAACCAAGTATGCCCAGAATCAGTACGAGCAGTGGCCTGACAGGGCTGCAGCGATTGTTAATGATGTTTGCGGAAGTCGTGATGGCACAGACTCGCCCCTAATGAGCAGGGATGATCTAAACTATTTGCGCAAATGTATTACTGAGTTTAAGATTATGCCCGGTGGTCGCTACATTTATTATGCAGGTAGAGATAGAACCACAGCCTTTTACAATAACTGTGGTCTGTTGCGTGCGGAGGCTGATACCAGAGAGGAGTGGGGCGCTCTTGTTAAGCGCGTGATGGACTTTACAATGACTGGTGCTGGCATAGGTGTAGATGTGTCGAGAATTCGCCCGTCTGGACGCACTCTGTCGCGCACAGGGGGTGTATCGTCTGGCCCTATGCCGCTACTGAACGCCATCAACGAGTGTGGTCGCCAGGTTATGCAGGGTGGAAGTCGCCGCACAGCAGAGTGGGGTAGCCTAAACCACCAGCATGAAGACATTAGAGATTTCATGCGATCTAAAAACTGGCACGATATGAAGATAACTGGGGATCTCACGGTCGCAGACGCGAAACGAGAGAACTTCAACTTCAACGCCCCCCTAGATATGATGAACATATCTGTTGGGTATGATGATGCCTTTTTGCAGGCAGGGACACACAAACAGGATGTATTTTTAGAAAACGTGAAGCAGGCTTTGACCACAGGTGAGCCTGGATTCAGCTTTAACTTTGGAGAGAAAAGTAATGAGACACTTCGTAACGCCTGTACAGAAATTACGAGCGAGGATGATAGTGATGTATGCAACTTGGCTAGTATCAATCTTGCAAATATCGAAACGATTGAGGAGTTCAAAGATGTCGTACGTGTTGCGTCGAAGATGTTGGTCTGTGGCACGCTTCGCGCGACGCTACCATACAGCAAAGTATACGAAGTCCGCTCCAAAAATAGGCGTCTAGGTCTGGGGATTATGGGTCTGCATGAGTGGCTACTCACCCGTGGACATCGATACGAGATGAACGATGAACTGAAGAAATGGTTGAGGGTATACAAAGATGAGTCAGAGCGTAGCGCCAATGTACACTGCGATAGATTTTATCTCTCGCGTCCTAAGGGATATAGAGCAATCGCCCCCACAGGTACAATTTCGATACTTGCAGGGACAACAAGTGGAATTGAACCTATCTACGCAGTCGCATACCGTCGCAGGTACCTTACAGATGGAACCAAATGGAAGTATCAGTATGTCGTTGACGGCACAGCCCAACTCCTTATCGACGCAGGAATCAAGCCAGAAAATATAGAGTCTGCTGTTGACTTGTCTTATGATTTGGAGAGGAGGATAAAGATGCAGTACGAGATACAAAAGTATGTGGATCACGGTATATCTTCAACCTGCAACCTACCAGTGGGTATGACAAACTTGGGAGAGGAGCCAGATGGTGAGATCCCTGCCGACAAGGTAGAAGAGGTGGCCAAATTGATATACAAGTATGCTCACGGATTGCGCGGTCTGACGTTTTACCCTGACGGTAGCCGTGGCGGTCAGCCAATCACTTCAGTGCCTTACGAGGAAGCGCACAGTAAAAGAGGGGTGGTGTANGAGGATAACAGCGAGGCACAATGTGTGACGGGTGTATGCGGGATCTAGATCAACACTACAGGATGCTCGACATCGAGCCAATAGATTATATTATGAGNAATAACCTAGATTTTTGTAGCGCCAATATAGTTAAGTATGCCTCTCGATGGAGGTTTAAAGGCGACCCTATAGGTGATCTAAGAAAGGTTGTTAGGTACGCAGAAATTTTAATCAACAAACACAATGAGGATTTAATCAACACACATGAGGACAAGCAGTGATAGAGCAAATGGCAGAGGACTACATCCATGCCGAACTTTTCCATCAACAGCTTCTAGAGGAGCAAATGCAAATGACTGATATGAAAGACAATTCACTGGTTCTTTTCCCTAACGATAAGGAGGGTAACGATAAACGCCCAGACTTCACGGGCAAGGGGCTGCTCAATGGGGAGGAGTTCCAGGTTAGCGTCTGGAAAAACATCTCCAAAGCAGGCAAGCCATACATGAGCGGACAGATGCAGCCTCCCTACAATGGCAGCATGGGTGCGCCAAGGATGTCAGAGGGTGCCGATACTGATGATAATGTACCGTTTTGAGTCAGTTAATAGAATACTTTAGCGGAGATACAGTAGAGTTAAAGTTTGACGCACGGAAGCATACCTACCTAGTTGATGGTAGGTATGTCCCGTCTGTCACCCAAGTTCTTGACGTTATCAATAAACCAGCACTTATGCCGTGGGCGGCTAAAGAGGGTGCTAAGTTTTACATGGATAACATCGAGGAGGGTCTAGAAGACCAAGCTATGGCTGATGGTATACGCACCGCATTTCGCAAAAAATCCTCTAGTGCTAGAGACATTGGGGTGATTGTGCATAAGTGGTGTGAGGATGCTATAAACTGGAAGTTAGGCAATGGTGCAGCGCCGTCGCTACCAGAGAACGAGCAAGCCCAGTCAGCTATAGGTGGATTTAGATCGTGGCTGCAGGAGAATGATGTTGAGTGGTTATCTGCAGAGGAAAAGGTTTACCACAACAAATTCAATTACGCAGGTACCGTTGATGCTGTAGCTAACATCAATGGTGAGTTTTGTGTGGTTGATTTTAAAACATCTTCTGGAATTTGGGATGAGTATTTTCTACAGGCCGCTGCATACGCTGACGCAATCTCCTTGGTTTATGGAGAACAGGTAGAGTCCGCTTGGATTCTACGGTTTGATAAAAAATCAGGTAAGTTTGAGTCGGAACGATCCAATGATATAGGTGCGGATTTTCAAGCATTCCTTGGCGCTATGGAGTTGCATGGCAGGCTGAGAGGCTTGAGGGAAGACCGAAAACAAGCAAAAAAGGAGGCGCGTAATGGCGCAAACGAAAAGGGTTAGATGCGTTGAGTCTGGTAGGGTTTTCAAATCTCTGATTGCTGCAGGCAAGTCGGTCGGTTTTGTGGCGACCCGTAAAAACATAGGGTCACACATAGGACAGGCTGCCGCTGGCAAGGAGGAAACAGCCGGAGGGTATCATTGGGAGTTTCTAGACCCTGTACGCGCTAGGCTGTCTTTAGTAAGGCCCACAGGAGATTACGTACCGCCTGTGATAACTGAGAAAGATCCAGTATACACGTCAGGCAGGAGCAGGTTAGGTTGTGATCATTTGCGCAGGTGGGTGGTGTTGTCCAAGCAGGACGAGAACGGTTTGGTACAGTGTTGTGTGGACAAGAAGTGGCGACCTGCTATGTTGATACAGACCGCGCACATAAGACCGTTTAGAGAGTGTTCAGAAACTGATAGGTACCATAGGGACAGTAGCCTGCCGATGTCTATGGAGATGCATAAGCTGTACGACTTTCATAAATTTACCATCACAACAGAGGGTCGCATAAAAGTAACAGATCCAACATTTTGGTCTGAGTTGTCGCAGATTGACGGTCAAGAGATACTGGGTTGGCGTCAGGAAAACGCTAGGTTTTGTAGGGAAGCAGCCTAATGGAAGCGCTTAGCTTGCTGATGTTGTTTGCTGCTATGTATATATTTCTAGTGTGATGGACTGCGATCTAGAATCCATTGATGCCTACCTATTGGATCAATGTAGATCGTCTGAGTATTGCGTTACAAACGAGAAGCCAAGCGGTACTGAATATATCGTTAGGATAGGAGAAAGAATTTATGTAATGATTATCCCAGAAATTAAATAAACTTAACGTCCACAACACATCCTGTTGGTAGTGCCGTTATCCCATAAGGTATGGGCTTAGCCTCTCCCTTGGCCTCGTCGGTGTAATCGTCGTAGTCGAGGGTAGAGGCTATTTTTATGGTGGTTTCATCCCTGTCTATAAGCCAGCCCACACTAAAGAAAACAGGACACGCTACCTCGTCTGCCTTTTCCCACCCGCTGCACGATATTATATCGCGCCACTTTACTACGACTAACGTTTTTTCTTGCGCTCCAACGGCCCTGGCAGAATCCACCCCAGCACCATAGGCGCTAATATCACTAATATTAATAACCAACCTCCCATACTTACGAGATCCCCTAAGAGCGTCCAGAAATTATCAGGCGCACAACTAGCTGCTGTAGGCATGTTGCCTCCTTTCGATGGTGTCATTACGTCCGCAACCACACTTGTCGCAGAGGCACCGACCGCTGAGGCCAGTAGTACAGGAGCAGTCCCCGATGTCGCAATCGACGCAATCGCACCCGCCCCCAGAGATCCTCCCCCGATCAGTGCCGCTTTCTTCAGACTGGTACATCCGCCGATCCAAAGAATAGGGAGTAACCAATAGTAGCGACGATAAGAACTACGCCTATCGCTAGGACAGGGTTTTCTTTCGCCCAGTTTTTTAATGATTCCATTTAACATTTCCTTATTTGCTGAAACATCTACCCGTTATTGGGTCACACACTTCCATTGGTGCGCCTCCGGCCCCCCCTGCTGCTGGTATAAATCTTGGAGCAGATGGGTCTACGTAGGATGGTCGTGGCGCTGCTGTAGGCATAGGTGGAGCCGCTGCTGTAGGTGGAGTAGCGGCCAATGGTGGCGCTATGGGTGCAACGGCTGCTGTGGTAGGTGGTGGGGCGGCTAAGGGCGGCGTCATAGGTGGTGGAGCGCTATGACCAACTCCCGCGAGAGGGTCTGGGGAAGATAATCCTGCGCCATGCAATATCGGTAACGCTGGCGGTGGTGAAGAAAAAGATGCTGGAAGAGGAGGAGGCCGGAATGCCTCCCCCCGGATTGATGCCGCTCCCCAACCCAGGAGC
>PAMF01000056.1 GCA_002707185.1 Chloroflexota bacterium
TAGCAACTAAGTACTAGTGTAGGCAATGCTCAGGAGAAACTAAAAAATAACTGGATTAAAAGGAACATCGGGAGATTACGGGTGATCTGGTTTTGAAATGGTGATGACCAGTACTGGACTGGAACCAGTGACCACCTGCGTATTAGTTACGGTTCATTTGAAGGTGGAATCGAACAGTGGCACATCCTAGGATGTGCCACTGTTTAATTCTATTCGAGTTATTCCGCCTAATTCGCCCAAGTTTTGATTTATTGTCACTTCCACATCTGGTCCAGATAACGAGGTTGTAAAGGAGTCAATACATTTTTCCTGGATGTTGGACCTAACCTGGATGACTGCTGAATTCTGTTGGGATAGTCCAAAAGTATCGTCATATAGGCGTATTTCGGTGCCGGGTTTTACGTCAATCAGTGTGCAGGACTTGGCCGTTTCACTTGAGACAGGCGCACTTATCAAGGTAAGATCCCAAGACTGAGTAAAATCACTATTTAATTTGCCTATGTAGTGCTGGGAGCAGTTATCACCTTCGTAAAATCGAATTTCACCCAATTGGTTCACCTCTTTGAGTTAATTAGATGTGGCCCAGTCCACTCCGTTCAATACAATCTTCTGGAATTCGGGGGTTTGGAAGCTCTGTCCGTCATGCCCCAGAAGTAAAACGAAAACGTTCCCTTGTCCATATTTTCGAGTCCAACCTAGAGGGAAGGTGCCCCCCGGCATGTCGGTAGGTTGACGGTCGGGCCCCCACGGGTGAACTCCGTCTGAAGCGGTACCGGTTATAAAGACTTCGTTGCCTTCTTTAATGGCCAGTCCCATATAGAGTTCATCGTTCGTGTCAAAATCACTGACACCTTGTACGCCGGGATGTGAACCATTACTGATGTTGACAGTGAAATGGCCGTAAGGTGGGTGAAAACTGGTTCCGCTAATCCAGCCTCCACCTGTTATATCGTGGTATTCGGACCAGTGGTCCGGCAAGCACCCGGAGATATGTAAACAGACGAAGCCTTTACCGGAATTTATGAACCGTTTCATCCCTGCTTGTTCTTCAGAGGCTAATCTCAGATCTGGTGCCCCCGGAGCATTCTCTCTCCGTGTGTTGAATACCAGGGCATCATAACTATTCATCTGGGAGTCGTTGGAAAGAACAGATGCGTCTTCGGTGACAGTAACTTGATGTCCTGCCGACGTAAGAAAGTCATTTAGAACCGGAGTGGATTCTTCGTAGGGATGTCTGCCCCCGGATATTACTAGTAGATTCATAAGGATACCTCCGTTCGGATGTTATTGGACCGTTAAAGATTATTATACTATCGGGGTAAAGGCGAGGGAAAGAACCGATATGTGTAAAGGGTTGTGCTTATTGCACTGGATTAAATACTAACCATTTTGCGGAGTTGTCACTGTTACTTCGCCATTCATGGGAGGTATTACCAAAAACCAATATCGCATCTCCCTCAGCTACAAAAAAATCCTGTCCGTCACATTCAAGAATCGCAGTCCCTTCTAGAAAGAAGGCTAGATGTTCTCCGGAATGGATGTGTTTTGGAGAACATTCATCTTTTAATAGGCCTCGGAAGGACATTGTATAAGTTTCAACTCCGTCATCAGTTCCGATAATTGCTCTTGCAGGGCCCGAAGTTTGGTCTACCGTGTTTAAATTTTTTATGATGGGAGGTTGGTTGATTTGATCCTTGGTGATTTCAAGTCGAGGCTCGCTCTGCAATGCACTTAATGGATTAACTTCGATCCGTCTAATTACACCCTGACCTCCGTTATTCAATGTGTAGTGATCAGAATTTGGGGGTATGTAAATCGCATCACCTGAACGTATGGTATGTTCTACTCCGTCACATATTAAGGTGCCAGAACCCTTTATTATGAATATTTCATGTTCCCATGGATGTGAGTGATGAGTGCTAGTCCTATTTGGATAGATTTCAGAGTATGCCATTGTACATGTAGGTGGGTTGTCTTCAGCCGAGATCAGCCTGGCAGCCGGTCCCTCAGGGGAGTAAACATTCCTGAAATTTTTTATGATAGGATCCAATGTTGGTCCTCCTTGGATTTCAATCAGTAGTAATCAGTTCAAATAAAAACTGATTTGGATCGGGCGAGTGGGTGTTGATGTGGGCATATTAGAAAGGTATATTAGCAGAAAATAGTGCTTATTAAACTAGTTATTTGGAATTATGGCTTTTGATTTAAACGAAAATAACGTTAAGGATTACCTTGTCTCAGTAGGTTTATTGGACTATGGAGATGTGCTTTCTGTTGAAACTTTGGGATGGGGTGTTTCCAATACCCTGGTTAAAGTTTTGACTCCGACCAGGAACATGGTGGTAAAGCAGTCTCTTGAATATTTGAGAGTGAAAGAAGTATGGAAAGCTGATAGAAAGCGCATTTACACTGAACGAGAATGTATCAGTCTTTTGGAACAGGTTTTGGAGCCAGGATCTTGTCCTGAAATCATATACGAAGATCGTCCCAATTTCCTATTCGTGATGTCTTCTGCTCCTGAAGGAAGCATTAATTGGAAGGAATTGCTTATGTCAGGAGAGATTTCCTCTGAAATGGCTGAGGAAAGTGGTAAATTATTGAAGCTGTTTCATAGTTTAGATGTCAAGTCATTGGGTCTGAAAGAGCTTTTTAATAATCTTGATTCATTCATTGAATTACGTATAGACCCTTATCATCGTACAGTTGCGCGTTTGCATTCAGACGTCTCAAATATAGTTGAGATGGAGGCAGAGCGAATGCTAGATACTCAGGTTACTTTAGTGCATGGAGATTACAGCCCCAAGAATCTTCTGGTATTCAAAAAGAAACCGTTTTTAATTGATTTTGAGGTTGCTCACCTTGGTAATCCGATTTTTGACCTGGCGTTCATGGTGAATCATCTTTTTCTCAAATCAATTTACAATGTTCCCAAGAGAAATGATTTTTTTGAAGCTATAAGACGCTTTTTACAAGGATATTACTCTATAGTTGATTTGGATTATCGAAGAACTTTGCCTGCTGGTAATTTTCAAGATGAGGCCGATTGGAATAACGGTTCTCTTGACGGAACGATTTCAGAAACTAACCTAATTAAACAAATTGGATGTCTGATGTTGGCTAGGATTGATGGCAAGTCACCTGTGGAATATATCATCTCCAACGATACTAAAGATTTGGTTCGAAGGTTGTCCAAGTATCTTCTCCTAGAAAACTATCAGTCTATATCCGAAGTTATTAATCTGTTTGATTTAGAGATGACCCGTGAAAACAAGCTCACAAGTTAAAAGTGTCCACGGAAGGGAAGTGTTGGATTCGAGGGGTAACCCAACTGTTGAAGTGGAGGTTGTGTTGCAAGGGGGGGCGAAAGGGCGTGCCATCGTGCCTTCTGGGGCTTCCACTGGCGCCCACGAGGCAGTGGAATTAAGAGATGGGGACTCGACTCGGTTTGCTGGGAAGGGAGTGCTTCAGGCTGTTCACAATGTCAATGAGATTTTGGGACCAGAGATTGTCAGACACGGGTTGAGGGCAGATCAACAGCAGGTTGTGGACGCGTTGATCATGGCGGTGGATGGCACTGCCGATAAATCCAATTTGGGTGCAAACGCGATTCTAGGTATCTCATTGGCTATGTCTCATGCGGCCGCAATGGATCTTGAAATGCCTCTCTATAAATATATAGGGGGTGGGGCTGGTCGAGAACTGCCCGTGCCTATGGTGAACATAATCAGCGGTGGAAGGCATGCTTCTGGTGGATTGGATTTTCAGGATTTCTTGGTGATACCAGTCGGGGCCCATACTTACGGAGAGGCACTGAGAGATTGTGCAAACGTTTATAGGGCTATGGGCGAATTACTGACACAGAAAGGGATTGGTTTTGCGGGGGTAGCTGACGAAGGCGGGTATGGCCTGAGTTTGAAGAGTAATGAGGCGGCAGTTGCCTTACTTACTGATGCGATAGAATTTGCTGGTTATACGGGGGGCATTGATCGGGATATGGCTATCGGCTTAGATGTGGCTGCCTCGGAATTTTTTGATGGGACACGTTATGAGTTGAAATGTGAAAATAGGAGCCTGACGTCAAAAGGATTAATTG
This sequence comes from Chloroflexota bacterium, assembly GCA_002707185.1. The sequence continues at coordinate 4,094 of PAMF01000056.1, forward strand.
AAATGTTAGCGGATTGGCATAAAGAGTATCCTATCATATCAATCGAAGATGGATTGGCGGAGGATGATTGGGATGGATGGAAGGTGTTGACGGATAGATTGGGTTCTGATGTTCAGCTTATAGGTGACGATTTATTTACTACCAATTTAGACAGATTAGAACGCGGGATAGTTGAAGGTATAGCTAATAGCATTCTAGTTAAGCCTAACCAAGTGGGAAGCCTAACTGAGACATTGGAAGTGGTCACTCGGGCTCAACGGGCCAAGGTATCGCCGGTTGTTTCCGCTAGGTCCGGTGAGACTGAAGATGCTACTATCGCCGACNTGGCTGTCGCAACTAATGCGGGTCAAATAAAGATCGGCTCACTAACCAGGTCCGAACGGCTTTCAAAATATAACCAGTTGTTACGAATCGAAGAAGAATTGGGAGCCGAAGCTATATATAAGGGGCGAGAGGTTTTTGCCCGGCTTATGTCTTCCTGTTAAGTAACGTCTAACCCGTTGGGTATCTAAGTAGTTTTCATTATGAATGACCAAGGTTTTGTTATTTAGAAGGAGTTTGTAATGGCCAAGCCTAAAGCTTCATATAAAGTTCTAGTGACGGATTATGTATGGCCTTCTCTGGATCCGGAAAGAAAGGTTCTATCGGAGATAGGGGCGGAAATTATAGAGACTCCGGATCAATCAGAGGCTACTCTTGCTGAATTGGCACGTGATGTTGATGCGGTAATGACATGCTTTGCTCAAGTTACTAAGAAAGTGGTTGAAGCTGCAAAAAAATGTGTCGTGATTAGCAGNTATGGNGTTGGCGTAGACAATATATCCGTAGATACGGCAACTGAACAGGGTATCCCAGTAACCTATGTTCCCGATTATTGTGTGGATGAGGTCTCAGATCATGTAATGGCACTTTTATTGTCCTGGAACAGACAAATTCAATTTTACGACGGGGTTGCCAAAATAGGTGATTGGTCCGGGACTACCTCGCCGTACCCTTTAATGCGTTTAAGAGGCAGGACTCTTGGGATTGTTGGATTAGGACGAATTGGTCAAGTCGTAGCTAAGAAGGCCCAATCGTTTGGATTGAACATTGTGGCATTTGATCCATATGTAACTAGTGAGCACGCCGTTTCGATTGGAGTCCAATTATTGGGACTACCAGAGTTAATGGCATCCTCAGATTATATAACGTTGCATCCTCCGTTAAATGAGGATACGACGGCGTTGATAAACGCCAATATGATCGGTAGGATGAAGGAAGACGCCTATATTATCAATTGCGCTAGAGGCCCTATAATTGATGAACAAGCTTTGTATCAAGCCTTGAGTAGTCATTCTATCGGTGGGGCNGGTTTAGACGTTATGCAAGAATCCTCTCCTCCCCCAGGTCATCCGTTATTTAGCTTGGATAATGTGCAAGTTACGCCACATGTCGCGTTTTTATCTCAGCAGTCGGTTTTGGAATTAGAAATCAGAACTGCCCAGGCGACTGTTGATGTTTTGCAAGGTCGAATGCCAGAATTTCTAGTTAATCATGAAGTCCTGGATCATAGTCGGATTTGCCTCAATCCAAGATAACTAATCAACGTAAGTTAATAGATTTAGAATGTTGAATTTGGTGCCGGGCTTTGGGGCTGACTGTAAATGTTTTTAAACCGAGGATTTTATTATGGGACTACCATTGGAATTAATTAGCTTACTGGAGTCTGAGTCGGACCTGTTTACAGCATATTTATCTACGTTATCTGAAAAGGATTGGCTCCGCCCGAGTGCTTGTGACGGGTGGAATGTTTTGCATGTGGTAGCTCATGTGACAGGACAGGATTTTTCGCTACGTATAAGACGAGGTCTATCCGGAGATATTTCACCGCCACATGGATCTCCTGCGGTGGAAGACCATGATGAAGATAGGTTCGCTGAAGTTATTTTTGAGAGGGCTTTTTCTACGGCAGAAACATTTGGGACCAGCCTTTTAACAGAATTGTCATCACGTCTTGATGACTCCATAGAGGTCTTTAAGTCTGTTTCCGGTGATCAATGGGGCACGTTGTGTTACTGGCCTCCAGGTCCGGAAACCATCCAAACCATGCTGGAAATGCGTATTAGCGAGTTGACTATGCATGCATGGGACGTGAGATCAGAGCTTGAACCCGATTATCACCTTTCCCCACTAAGCGTAAATGTTCTATGTGATACAGTGCCTAGAGCTATTCGTAGANCATTCCGACCAGATCCTGAAATAGATTCTGCGCTCAGGTATAGATTTAATCTGATTGACCTTTCAGATAAGTCTCAAGATGTGATAGTGACTTCGGACGGGTGCTACTTGGAGGCAAATTCNAATGAGAGCTTAAGGGCGAGTTTTAATTGTAAGGCCGAATCATATGTATTAATCATGTATGGACGGCTTAAGATGAANAATGCGTTAGGATTGGGCTTACTCAAATGCGAAGACGGGCCCGAATTTGCATTNGAGTTTGGGAACCGATTCATCGGGGGATGATGAATTATANAGATCTTTTCTTAGTTGNTNTTGTAGATCGGAACAAATCCANTAAATCGAAATTTGGTNAGAAAGGCTAGTCACTAGTGCAACCTACGTTTGAAATTGACTTATCTTTAGTTTCTAGATTTGTACAAATTAAGCAGCCGCAAGTGGAAGCTACGGCTAGATTGTTGTCCGACGGATGCACGCTGCCATTTATTGCAAGATATAGAAAAGAGGTTACTGGAGGTCTCGACGAGATAGATATAGGGAAAATTCAAGAGGAAATTGGGCTGCAANATAGATTAAATAATCGTAAATCAAGTGTATATAAATCTTTGTGCGACATNGGGGTTATGACAAGGCCACTCAAAGACTTGATAATCTCTATAGAAACATTATCTAGATTGGAAGACGTATATCTGCCTTATAAACCGGTTCGGCGTACTAGGGCTTCCATTGCTAAGGGGAAAGGACTCGAACCATTAGCTAAATTGGTTTGGGCTCAGGGAAATATAAGCGTAGAACTAACGGCATTGCAGTATATCAACGCTGAATTAGAAGTTGAATCAGTTAAAGAGGCCTTGTCAGGGGCCCGAGATATTATGGCTGAATGGATCAGCGTCAATGCGGCTGCAAGGAATTTAATAAGAGATTTGTATTGGTCTGACGGTGTAATCTCATCTCGAGTAATCCGAGAGAAGGATGAAGCTGGATCTAAATATCGGGATTATTTCGCGTGGGATGAACGGGTTTCAAACTTGGCTTCTCATAGGGTTCTAGCTGTATTTAGGGGGATGAAGGAAAGATGCCTTACCGTATCCATTGCTCCTCCTATCAACCTGTCATTGGAGCACTTGTACAAGATTTTCGTTAAGCGTGATGGGGAAGCAACGGACCAGGTGAAAGAAGCTATCCAGGATGCATATAAGAGATTACTTCGACCATCTATAGAGACAGAAGTCCGGAACGCTATAAAGTTAAACGCTGAAAAAATCTCTATAGAAGTATTCGCTAAGAACGTTGAACAATTGCTTTTATCACCACCACTAGGCAATAAACGTATCATGGCAATTGATCCAGGATTTCGTACGGGATGCAAGCTGGCTTGTCTGGGGGAACAGGGACAGGTTCTTTCTGTAGATACGATTTTCCCNCTGTTCGGGGTAGAAGAAGTATCAGAGGCTTCTTCTCGAGTAATCTCTTTAATTGCTCGTTACGGTATAGATGCGATAGCAGTAGGGAATGGTACGGGTGGTAAGGAGACTGAGCAATTTTTGAAGAATCTGGATTTGGTGGTGCCTGTTATAAGTGTAAATGAGAGTGGCGCTTCTGTTTACTCCGCTTCGTTAGTCGCTAGATCCGAATTTCCAGATTTGGATCTAACATTGAGGAGTGCTATCTCTATCGGGAGACGTTTGNTTGACCCTTTATCTGAATTGGTAAAACTAGACCCTAGATCAATAGGCGTAGGCCAATATCAACACGAAGTTGACCAGAAGAACCTATCTGAACGTTTGTCAGAGGTAGTAGGAAGTTGCGTCAATAAAGTCGGGGTAGAATTGAATAGCGCGAGTCAAGTCTTACTGTCTTATGTGTCGGGTATAAACAAATCCTTAGCCAAAGATATAGTGAANCATCGGGAAAAACATGGTCCATTCCAGTCCAGGAAGGAACTCAAACTAGTTACGGGTATTGGGGCAAAAACTTTCGAGCAATGCGTTGGTTTCTTGAGAATCAAAGATGGTATAGACCCACTGGATGCAAGTGCTGTACATCCAGAATCCTATGAATTGGCAAGCCAAATGGCGGATGATGTGGGAATGCCGTTAAGTAGTCTGATAGGGGCCTCAAACATCAAAGGGCTCATTGATCCTCAGAAATACGTAAGCCATAGTATAGGCTTATCTACTGTGACAGACATCATAAATGAGTTAGAACAGCCTGGCCGCGATCCTCGGCAATCATTTCAGGCATACCGGTTCGACTCTAACATCAACCAACTTTCAGATTTATCTGTCGGGATGCGATTGTATGGTGTGGTAACTAACGTAACGAATTTTGGAGCATTTGTAGATATAGGGGTTCATCAAGATGGACTGGTTCATATCAGTGAACTATCTGAAGGGTTTGTGGCTAGCCCGTTTGACGCCGTACATCCGGGCCAGGAAGTACGGGTTCATATTATAGGATTAGATTCTTTGCGCAATCGTATATCGTTATCTATGAAAACCATCAATTTATCATAGATAACGATATCTGTTTTTAAGTCGTCATTTAGGATAATTCAAACCTAGAGTCGTTATTAGACAGGTAAGACTGGCTCGGTGCCACCCTCCGGCAGGTCAATTTCAAATGAATTGGCATTATATGCTAGGAGAGTGTAATAACCCATCATCGTAGATAGTTCTGTAAGCCACCGTGCCCCATATTGGTCTAATGCGGTTTGGAAGGTTGTTTGACTGACTTTATGGTCGTTAAACATTTCGTTGGCGTAGGCAACCAAGGCGGACTCGTCTGGTGGCATGTGTGGTAATTCCTTTTTATCCCGGATAGCATCAACCAGTTCATTACTCAAACCTTGTTGTCTGCCCCTTGCAGAATGAGCGTACCAGATATATTGGCAATCCATATGTCGTGCCGTGAGGATCATGCACAACTCTTGCAATTTGATAGGTAGATCGGTGACACGCCGGAAATACCCCACCAAATGGTTGGCTCGTTTACGCATCTCGGGGCTGTAAATCATCACCGAGCCCGGTCCAGATTCAACAACACCGTTACTCTCTGAGGTCTCGTGATCAAATGCTTCTTTATATGAATCTTCGACCATATCTCTGGTTAAGTTAGGTATTCGAACCATGATTGCCCTCCCACGGTATGTTTTGATTTATATTTTACCTTATATTAACGATGAGGATTTAGTAATAGCCTAAACGCCTATCGTAACTGAAATGGCTTTCATTAACTTTAGGTACATTTGTTATTGTTCTTGGTTCTGTTGCGTTAGCCTAAAAGTTCGCGCCGGGATTGTTCGAGGTGTTCTCGATCCGTTGGTGTTAGTTCAGGGAAGGCCTCGGCTTTCTGACGAATCCCACCTGTGAAATTTGGAGATCTCTTTTCGTTAAATGCCAGTCGTCCCTCATCTCCGTCTGTAGTTAATTGGGTTAATAGTGAATTAATCAATGTTTGGACGCGCCAAGCTTCTGTAACAGGTATGTCTTTGAAGCGAATTGAAAACTCTTTCATCATACGAACTGCAAGTGGAGGCAGGCTCGAGATGTGTTCAGCTATTGACTCAGCTCTGCTCATCAGTTCATTGTGGGGGACCACTTCGTTAATAAGGTTAATCCTCAACGCTTCTTTCGCGTCAAAGGGTTCGTCGGTCAACAGTATTTTCATTGCGTCGGCATGGGCGATCTGACGTGTAAGAAACGTGGCTCCCGGACCTCCCCCTACCCATCCTTGACTTAACAGCGCAAATTTAAACTGGGCGTGTTCATCGCACGCTATTCGGATATCGGTGGACGTGAGCATTAAATAAAACCCTGCTCCGGCAGCCCATCCATTTATAGCGCCTATTACAGGTTTCCAAATTTGTGGGTAATGGTCACCAAGTCGACCGTCTGCCCCGATTTTGGCTCCATTCACTGTTCCTGATAATGGCCAGAAAATACTTTCAGTTCGGATTCTTTCGCGCTCCTCTTCGGTTATACCAGGCGGTGGAGCAAGATTGTGCCCAGCACAAAAATGTCTATCACCTTCCCCTGTAAGAATGGCCACCCTGACATCCTTATCTTCCCATATGGTCTTCCATATCTCGCTAATGTCGTCGGATGTAGCCCTGTCCAATATATTACCCTTGTTAGGATTACTTATTGTTACGTAAGCAACGTGTTTTTCTTTTTGATAGTTAGCTGGCATAAATCCTCCCGTTTCGATAGCTTAGATATTACGGTCTATGATTGGAACTATTAGATGAGATGGATATAGTACGGAGTGGTGGATTGTATTCACGGCGATTACCTTATGCCGGGATTTAACCGGGTTCTCTCCGGTATTCGGATTAACATCGAATCTTGGGAAGTTACTTGAGGAGATATCAATTCTGATTCTATGATCCTTAGTGAACACATTGCTAGTTGGAGGGAGGGCTATCGTTATGGGATATACTCCGTCTGGTGACAGTAACGTTCTTTCCTTCCAAGATTCATGGAATTTGCATCTGAATATTCCATCAGTGAGATTTAAAGAGTATCCATTAGGATAATCTCGATTGGCAGGATAAANATCCAATAGTTTAGCAGTGAAGTCGGTGTCTAATGCTGATGATGATATCCACAATTTCACTAAGACCGTGCCTGTAATTTCTAAGTTATATTGCAGAGGGCTTGTTTCAAAACTTTGGACATCTGATCTGTCGGATAGCGGAGCATAGGGAATCTTGGATCCAAAAAATTCCATTGACTCATGTTGGTTAAATCCCCCGGGAACCATGACAGGTTGGCCCGAAGATATGTTCCCGCCGATAGTAGGTACAGGGTTTTCAGGGTCGAATCTNAATGTTGANGTAGAAGCTCCACTATCTGGGNGGTCTTGGGTTAACCGATTGTCNGGATGTAGATACAAGTTGGTGTAATTAGTATCAATTAACGGCCATTCCTCCTCTGATCTCCAGTAGCCTCCATGGTCTATCCTCCCCTCCGCAGTTTTGTTCCCACTTCCTCCACCCATGACGAATATCAGTATTTTTTNATTTTGGTCTATGGAGTCATTGTTAGTTTTAAGCCATTTGTCAAAGAAGGTTAACCTGAGATGGTTATAGTCTGGAGATAAATTCCCAGTAACTGGAGCTGAAGGGCCTAAATCGACATCCCCTGCATAGGACACCGACCGACCTCCGTGAGTCCAAGGGCCCATTATCAAATGAATTGGCCCGTTCTTAGTCTTTGATAATTGAAGATAGTTATCAGTGGTCGATTTGGCGTAAGTGTCATACCAGCCACCCAGATGGATTTGTGGGATATCGGAGAAATGGTTCAAATTAGAACTAATCGAAAGCCCAATTTGTTCCCAGTAATCGGTAAACTGTTCCTCTTCCCAAATATGCAAGAGGTATTTCTCATAATCGGGAGCCCATCTTAAAGGCGAGTTAGATGACTCCCAAGGTAAATTTAGGAACATTTCCTTTGGATCTACCTTGCTCATTTCTAATTTCTTCTGCGGATTATTTTGGACATCCCTACTTTCAAATGCTTCTCTGAAAGCCCATGTAAGTTGACGCAATTCAAACGCCCCGTTGTTTCTACAGCCAGAAATAAAAGCATCGGAAAAGCCTCCGCAATCGAGCCACATACATCTCAGATTAGATGGTTCCAACGAGGCCATAGCCGCCTGTGTATGAGCCGCATAAGATAAACCGTAGCTACCTACGCGACCGTTAGACCAACTTTGTCTTTCAATCCAAGCTAGAACATCGTATCCATCTTCACCTTCATCGGTATATTTAGTGAACCCGCCTTCTGAATCGTAGCGGCCTCTACAATCTTGAATTACTACCACATATCCGTGCTTGGCGAAAAATTCAGCTTCNTCAGCGCGTTCTCCTGATGATTTGCCATAAGGTGTGCGTTGTAACAGGCAAGGGAAGGTTCTAAGAGAATGCTGGTCATCCGTATCAGGGGAATATATATCGGTTGCAAGACGTGTGCCGTCTCGCATCTCTACCATGATGTTTTCGGTTATGACAAAACTATTAAATGATAGTTCTAAGTTGTCTTCATGTTCAGTATCCATCAGGTGTCCTCTTCTGCTGTTGTTCAGGGTTTTATGTATTTTGGAAATAGAATTAAAATATTCTCGGTCATGCGATTTCCACTCGTTCTCGCATGAACCTGTAATTAGTTCCCCGCCCGTATTCTGAGATAGTAAGGGCTAAGGCTACAGGACCCAACCGCCCCACAAGCATAGCCACCATGAATATGCATTTGCCACTTACACTTAAATCGCCTGCAACTCCAGTTGAGGTGCCAGTAGTCCCGAAGGCAGAAACTGTGTCAAATAAAAGATCTACAAAAGGCATGTTAGGGTCAGTTAGCGTTAATACGGGGGTAGTTATTATTATCAGTCCGAGCCCTAAAAGGGCAACGGTAATAGCTCTGTAAAATTGGGCTGGGTTGATCTGTCTGCCAAAAGCTTCGACTTCTGAGCGACCTTTTAAGGCAGAAATTACTGATGCAACTATCAGCCCGAAGGTAGCAACTTTAATCCCCCCTGCTACGGAACCGGCTCCACCTCCAATGAACATTAAGATTGAAAAGATTAATTTAGTTGGGGTGGTCACGTCAGCGAAATCTATTGTGACAAATCCGGCGGTTCGCCCGCTCACAGATCCAAAAATGGCGTTCATTATCTTATCTGTCCAGTTTAATTGACCCAATGTGTCGGGGTTAAAGGACTCGCCCACTAGCAAAAAAAATAGACCAAATCCCCAAAGGAAAATACTGGTTACGATAACTAATTTGGTATTNAAATTGAACCGGGAAAATTTGTGATTTTTATATAGATCTACTAATACTAACCAACCCAATCCTCCGAACATTATTAGTAAAGTCGGGATTATTAAGAAAATGGGGTTTTCAGCAAAACGAGTAAGACTGCTACCGTCACCAGCCTCTGGCAGTATATTTAGACCTGCATTATTAAAGGAGGAGACAGAAAGAAATAACGAATGCCAAATGTCCTGCAGTGTATNGATTCCATTCAACGGATTGAGTTGTAAAAATATTCCTGCTGCTCCCAGTATGTATATTACGAACACTATCAATATTACTCGCCGACCCACTCGATTAATTTCTCTCAGATGATCGATCCCTACAGTATCCCTCATGAAATCCCGCATCAAGAGTCTTTCTTCCAATGTAGAGCGTCCACCCATTAACATGAGTAGAAAAGTCGCTAGAACCATAAATCCTAAACCGCCAACAAGCATCAGCAAGAATATGATAAGTTGGCCAAAGGGAGACCAGTAAGTACTGGTTGAAACCACTGTATGGCCTGTCACTGTCACGGCTGATATGGCCGTGAAAAAACTGGTGTCCAATGAAGTAAATGTTCCCGTATTACTTGCGAATGGGAAACACAAAATAAATCCACCCAATATGCTAAGTNATATGAANCCGTTTAATAGAAGTCCNACAGGGGAAAAAAGTTTTCNGGGCACGCGCCTATGAGATATCCCGATTACTTGGGGACTCAGTTCGGATTCTCTAGCCTGTCTGATTATTTGATCTCTAGGTTGGCTCAAAGCTAAATTCCAGCGTTTCCTAGATCGTAAGAGTTACGATCGTAGTGGATATATCTTAAAATATCAAAATCTATTTCGGTATTCATCGCCACAATCGCCGATTCGTTCGTATAGATTTTCGGATTGGTTTAAAACAAACTCTATACGGTCTCTATCCGAGGTATTCAAGTTTACGTCAAAAGTACGAGCGTTATCATTTATATGATCTGATTGACCGAGGCGTACTCCTAATATGGTTCCAGCTACTTGCGGTTGATCTAAAATGTATCTTACTGCAATGTTAGCTATGGTAGAGTCTTTTTCGATGGCGATCTGGTTCAGAACAGATAGAAGGTTCTGAAAGAGAGACCATCCCCCCCATGCATCGATCATCTGCTTGTATTTGTTTAAACTTGCGGTATTTAAAGCTGAACGTGAAGGTTCTAGAGCGCCTAGAAATTTAGATGTTAGGAGGCCCCCACATAAGGTTCCGTACGTTAGCAGTTTAATTTTGTGGTCTTTGCAAAAGTTGATCATATCTACTTGTGGTCTTCTGTCTATCAAGGAGAACTGAATTTGGTTGGAGGTAATAGGGATATTATTTGTTACCATTACCTCCAACCGCTTGGTGTCGAAATTAGTTACTGACAAATGTCTGATTTTGCCGGATTGTCGAAGGTCATCGAGGTGATGTAGGGCTTCCAAATATCGATCGTCCTGATAATCCCACCAGTGGAACTGGAGCATATCGAGATAGGAAACGCCCATTCGGCTAATCGATATATCGATATTAGCCTCTACCAGTTCTCTGGTCATAGGTCCGGGTCTAGGAACCCACTTAGTGAATGCTTGGATGCTTTCCAGGCTCGAGGATCCACGAGTTTTTTGCAAATCATCTCGGAAAATCTTGATAAAATCTTCGGCCGGCCCATAGTGGTCTGCCAAGTCCCACGTTGTGAATCCAGAATCGTGATGTTGAATCATGCTTTTGACTGCCGCATCAGGGTTGATGGGTCCATGGGCACCTGATACTTGCCACATGCCGTTTAAAATACGACATATGCTTGTGTTTCCGGATATCAGCGTTTTCGCGGTACTTGGGAGACTCATCAAAACCCCTTGTAGGACAGGATCAATTCATCTGATGTTTGGACAGGTAACGATTGAGATAAATGACACGTAACAGTTAAAACGTTCGATGCAGTGTCTTTAAATCTATCTTAATGCCATAAATCTGTTTTTTATAGACGCTCTATGTATCGAGCGTATTTAGCTTATTGAACTTAAACAAAGAAAGAATGAAGGCGAGGAAAATAAAAATAGATAAAAAGAGAAACGCATTACTTAGGCCACTGGTGAAAGCTGATCCTATCCCAGACGTATCTCCAGCTTGAACATGTTCTAAACTGGGGAGATAGCCTTGAGATCCCATTGTAGCTGTCACTATCGCTGTCGCTATCGCTATGCTTGTGACGTTCCCGGAGTTCCGTACTAAATTTAGGAAGGCTGAGACCACGCCATATCTGGTTCGTGCGACAGTGCTCAGGACAGCACTCACGTTGGGCGAATAAAATATCCCCATGCCACTACTATGGCAGATCAGAGCTGGGAGTACCATTAAGATAGATGAAGAAGGCGTCAACCTGGTCATTATTAGAAGTCCAGTACCACAGAGGGCCAGGCCTGTTAACGTAAATATTCTCCATCCAAATTTATCTGATAACCTGCCGCTGAGTGGTCCAAGTACGGCCATGCATATGGCACCTGGGACCATGACTAATCCAGATTCTCGGGGAGTTAGATCTAAAACTCGTTGGAGGTAAAACGGGGTCAAAAATAATACGGCAGAATTGCCCAGAAATATTAGGAATCCAGCTGATACGGAGAAAGAAAAATTGGGATGTTTGAAGTTGCTAAGATCCAGCATTGGACTATCCGATTTGTTTTCCCACCAAATAAAAAAGGTCAGGAGACTAATCAGGACTAGTATAGACATGAGAATAAAAGGGGAACCCCACCCTGTTCTGTGCCCATTCGTAATGGTTAGTAGAAATACCAGTAAACAGGAGGCAGAGATTATGGCTCCGACCCAGTCAAATTTATCAGGATTTGAAGGAACGTTACGATCTACTTGATTAACTAAAATGGCCATTCCGAACAATATGGATAAGCTAACAGGGATGATATTCGCATAAAATACTGATCTCCATCCAAGGACATCTACTAAGAACCCTCCTATGGCAGGCCCTGCTATAGCTCCAACTCCGACTATTGACATTATAGAACCGATAGCTTTCCCTCTCTCGGATTCAGGGAACGTTGCCATCACAATAGCCATCCCTGTACCTTGTGTCATTGCGGCCCCAGCTCCCTGGATAAGCCGAGCGATTATCAGAGTGGCAAGACTATCTGAGGAACCTGATATCAGGGCTCCCCCGATGAATACGGCTGAACCTAAGATAAAGACTCGTTTTAATCCGATCAAGTCCGCTACTCTACCCATAGGTAGTAATAGGGCGCTTATGACCAATACATGTCCGATAACGACCCATTGGACTGTAGGCAAAACGGTTTGAAAATATTCCGCCATCATAGGGAGTGCGACGTTTACACTACCTTGATCCATTACGGAAGCAAAGGTTCCCACAGCTACTACAATGAAAGCCCACCATTTGTAAGAGGGACTTTGCTTAATTTGTTCTATCATTCGATGAGGATGTCTGCGGATTTGGGGTCCAAGCGATTGAAGATATCTAACTCCTCTGAATACATTGGATAACTCAAGATATCATTATTCATTAGTGTATACTTATGTTTCTGTATATAACTATGATAAACCGTAAGTTATATTACGATTTGAGTAAATACGACCGTAGGAGATATTATATGCCGTTGCAGTTTGGTGTATTTGACCATATAGAGCCGGTGCCAAATACAACATTGGATAAAATCTATAAACAGCGCCTTGAGCAAATCAAGCGGTATGACGATGCCGGTTTTTATGGTTACCATCTGGCGGAACATCATACCCCTGCAGTTCATAGTCTTGCACCCTCCCAAAACGTTTTTTTAGCGGCCGCGGCACAGCACACTACTAAAATCCGTCTCGGTCCATGCATCTATGTATTGCCTTTACATCATCCTATCAGACTTATCGAAGAGATATGCATGCTAGATAATCTCAGTGATGGCCGAATGGATATAGGAGTAGGGCGTGGAGGTGTTCTTGAAGCTTATTTCTGGGGTCAAGCTTCAGATGTTGAAACCAATTTTGCTCGGTATCTGGAAACACTAGATATAGTTAAAGAAGGGCTTAGCCATGAAGAATTAAACTATGATGGAGAATTTTACAAATTCGAGGAATTGCCAATGCGGCTCAGTCCGGTCCAAAAGCCTTATCCACCATTCTGGTATATGCGGAATGTTGAAACTGCTGCTATAGATGGTATGCATACTATAATTGTGGGATCTTTGGATAGTTTTGAAGCTAATGTGAAAAGGTATCAAGAAGTTTGGGAAGAACATCACGGTGTAGGGGGACTAAACGCGCAAGGCGAAGAACCTAAAATCGGCTTAGTGAACCATATTGTGATGGCAGAGACGGACGAAGAGGCAGTGAGAATTGCTGAACCTGCATGGGAGCATTATAAGTGGAATTTGGGGACTCCGAGGCGTTTAGAAGCAGAGAAACGGGGTCTAACCCAATTTCTGGTTCCGAACGATCAGATGAGACCCAAAGCTGCTCCTGAAAGGGAGGCTAGAAGAGATCTGTTCTGGTCATTAGAGGAGAGGTCTGAAGGCCAACAACAGAGGCGTCTCACCCCTGGGCAAATTGATACTCCGGGGAGTGGTAGAGGTGCTGGATTTGGTGTCGTGGCAGGGTCTCCGGCATCTATACGGGAATACATGGATGAATATTTGGAGACTGGAGCCAATTATTTCGTATGTGGCTTTCAATGGGGTAATCTCACTCAAGAACAAACTATGCAAACATTAGAATTGTTTATTGAGGAGATCATGCCACATTATTCGTAATTGATAGCTACTTAACGGGAGTGTGCCAGTGACTTTCACTACAGTTGGGAGAACAGTAACCAGGGCGGAAGGCCCGGACAAGGTAACCGGTTCGAGCGAATATGCGGCCGACGTTACGAGGCCTGGAATGTTATGGGGGAAAGTTCTGCGTAGTCCCTTCCCGCACGCTAAGATTTTGAATATTGATGTCAGCCGTGCTAGGAATCTTCCAGGAGTTCATGTGGTAATTACAGGTGCTGATTTGCCAGATGCTCGAGTAGGTAGGTTTCTTCGGGATATCCCTATATTGGCGAATGGGAAAGTTCTTTTCGCCGGGGAAAAGGTTGTGGCGGTAGCTGCAGAGACTCCAGAGTTAGCAGACGAGGCGTTGTTGTTAGTAGATGTCGAGTATGAGCCGGTAGAGGCTGTGTTTGACTCGATAGATGCTATGGTGGACTCTGCTCCCGTGCTTCATGAAAACATGGCATCCTACGTAGGACTTCCTCAACCTGTGTCCGGGATAAATAACGTTTTTGCGCATAATTCCTGGTCCAAGGGCGAAATAATTGACGGTTTTGATCAGTCTGATCTGATATTTGAACATACCTTCAATGCACAGATGATGCATCAAGCCTATATAGAACCCCACGCTTGCGTTGTGGAAGTGTCCGATAGCGGTACCGTACAAATATGGGCCAATAATAAGGGTCCCTTTATGCTTAGAGAACAGTTGTCTGCAGTTTGGAATATCCCTAAGACAGACATATGTATCAACCCATGTAACATCGGAGGGGACTTTGGAGGAAAGGGTTCGTTTATGGACGTTCCTTTGTGTTACTACTTGTCGAAAGGGTCAGGTAGGCCGGTCAAAATGGTCATGGATTATATCCAGGAGTTGATGGCCGGTAATCCTCGCCATCCAGGGGTAATTACTCTAAAGACGGGCTTAACCCGAGATGGGAAAATTGTGGCTCGGCAAGCCAAAGTAGTATTTAACAGTGGTGCGTACGGTGCTTTCAAGCCCAGAGTTCACTTGCGCGGGGCTGACCATAGTGGAGGGCCTTATAATATTCCAAATGTGCAGATAGACAGTTATATGGTTTATACCAATAACGTGCCTTGTGGGCATATGAGGTCGCCTGCTAAACCTCAAGTTGGCTTTGCCGTTGAATCTCATATGGATATGATTGCTCAGGAACTAGGTCTAGATCCATATGAATTTCGTCTGATGAATATTTTAAAGCCTGGAGACGTGTCACCAATTGGAGAATCTTGGGATGGTATAAGAGCCGAGGAAACTCTTAGGGAAGCTGCAGCCGCTGCGAATTGGGGCGATAAGAAGAAATCGCTCCATACGGGAAGAGGGATTGCCATTGCAGATCAAGCACAGGGGTCCGGCCAATCGGAAGCTAGTGTGGCCATTGATAATAACGGAATAGTTACGCTGTATATGTCGTTATGGGATACCGGTACGGGAGCTTCTACAGTAATGAGACAAATCGTCGCCGAGGCTTTGAGAGTCCCTGTTGATGACGTGAACATACAGATCAGGAACACTGATGCTATAGATTTCGAATCAGGACCGGGAGGAAGTAGGGTAACCTATACTGCTGGCCAAGCTGCTCTAGGGGCTGCCAACCTGCTTAGGGAAAGACTGGCTCTTCTCGCAGCTGAGTATCTGGGGACTCAGGCGGAAGTCGTTGAGCAGGCGGAAGACGGGTCATTTTTTGATAAAGATCGTAAGGATACAAGTCTATCGGTGAAAGAGGTGGCCGCGCGTGCTGTATCGGCAACCGGAGATCCAATAGTTAGTGATATGCGGTTTAGCTCACCTCCTTCCGAGGTAACATCATATGCCGCCCAAGTAGCAGAAGTAGAAGTTGATTCTGAAACAGGAGAAGTGACTGTCAACACTATTTACACCGCCCACGATGTTGGTACTGTGCTAAATCCTGTTACCCATCAGGGACAGATAGAAGGTGGTGTTATACAGGGATTGGGTTATGGTCTGATGGAGGAAAT
>PAMF01000057.1 GCA_002707185.1 Chloroflexota bacterium
ATAGTGTGAGAGATATATGGGAAAATGTAGTTACCCATGACTTTGTGGCACAGCTAGGGGACAACACGTTACCGAGACGAACGTTTGACGTATATTTTGATCAAGATTATCTATTCATAAGGGATTGGCTCATTCTGCTAAGCATGGCGGCTGCAAAATCCCCCGATTTCGAGTCAGCCCGTCAGATCGTGGCTTTTCTCCATTTAGGGTTGGGTGGGGAAGAAGAATTGTTCCAGGACGCATTCAGGGAACGGGGAATTTCTCCGGCCCAAGTTGACCGGTTGGAATATCGTCCTACCACTCTGCATTACAGCGGATACCTACGTACGGTTGCATACTCCGGCAAATTTGTTGATCTTTTAATTGCTATGTTAGCTATGGAATGGCCATATTTAGATTGGGCCAGACGTTTAGATCAAGCGGGGAAACAGCCGCAGAATTATTATTATCAAACCTGGATAGACATACATATAAGCCAGGGTATGGTCGAATTTGTGGACTGGCTGAAAGGTTCTATAGATAAGTTGTGTGTAACGGATCTAGATCAAGAAAATGCCCGTAAAATTTTTAGAGACATACTCAGGTACGAGTTAATGTTTTGGGAAATGGCGGTAAATTCTGAGGTTTGGGCTTAGTAGATGGAAAAAATTAACAATGTTCCGAAAGCAATGACTATAGCTGGTTCAGATTCCGGTGGTGGTGCTGGAATTCAAGCGGATTTGAAGACTTTTTCGGCGCTAGGTGTTTATGGGGCATCAAGCGTAACTGCTATCACTGTACAAAATACGGTCGGGGTATTTGGGGTTCACGAAATACCGACTGAAATTATATCGGGACAGATTGATGCTGTCATATCGGATATAGGTATCGATTGTATCAAAATAGGTATGTTGTCTAGTAGCTATATAATAGAATGTGTTGCCGATACGCTTCTAAAACATCAAGTATCGTGGCTGGTGGTGGATCCCGTAATGGTAGCTAAAAGTGGTGATTCCCTTCTTAGGGAAGATGCTTTGGCTGCACTGAAGTCTAAACTTATACCTATGGCATCCGTGGTCACTCCCAATATTCCGGAAGCTGAAACTTTGACGGATATGATTATCTCTACTGAAGACGATGTGAAGGAATGTGCGAAAAGAATAGTTGAGTTAGGTGCTAAATCAGTAGTTGTAAAAGGGGGTCACCTAGAGGGCCCAGCTACGGATGTATTGTATGACGGATCTAGTTTCGTTGAGTTTACTTCTCCTCGTATATCTTCAAATAATACCCATGGCACAGGGTGTACGTTCGCATCGGCTATAACTGCCGGGTTAGCCAAAGACATGACTCTTACGGAATCAGTGGCACAGGCGAAAGAATTCGTGACTGAAGCTATCAGGTCATCTTATGATATCGGATCTGGACATGGTCCACTAAATCACTTTTTCCGATATTGGACCTGATGCATTAGAATTCAGTTTATACCTCAGGTTGTAAGCCTATTTATTATTGGGGTTTTCGGATCTGCAGATTATCTTGTCGGGATATAATTTATAGTTTCGGCTAAATAAATTGGTATTTTGTCTAAACTCATTCCTGATAAGTTACTTGATCTCTGTGGATGCAGCTATTACGGTATAATAACAGTCGTAAAACATTTGAAACGAATAATCGATTGAGTTGGTTCCGTTTATCCATAATAAATAGAGGTATTCCGATAATGTTCGAGCCTGTCTCCAGTAGGGTCAGTTTCCCCGAAATAGATGCTAGTGTCCTTCAATTGTGGAAGGACAAGGATGTTTTTGCGAGAGCTTCTGAAGAGAGAATGGAATCGCCTTCGTTCATGTTGTATGAAGGCCCGCCCACCGCTAATGGTAGTCCGGGTATCCATCACGTGCTGGCTCGTGTGTTTAAGGACGTCATATGCCGATACCGTACGATGAAGGGTTATAAAGTATTACGAAAAGGCGGTTGGGACACTCATGGCTTGCCAGTAGAATTAGAAGTTGAAAAAGAACTGGGCTTGAATTCCAAGCAGGAGATAGAAGAATACGGTATTGAGAAGTTCAATCAACGATGCAAGGAAAGTGTGTTTCGGTATGTCCAAGAATGGGAGGTAATGACTGATCGCATTGGGTTTTGGGTGGACATGGCAACCCCCTATGTGACGCTCGAAAACGAATATATTGAATCAGGATGGTGGATTTTAAAACAGCTTTGGGACAGAGATCTTTTATACCAAGGTGTACGGGGGACCCCTCACTGTCCGCGCTGCGAAACTAGTCTTAGCTCTCACGAGGTGGCTCTTGGATATAAAGAAAATACCCCTGATCCTTCGGTCTTCATAAAATTCGAACTTGTTTCTCAGGACACCTCTGACGATGTTTCAACTTATCTTTTAGCCTGGACCACTACTCCGTGGACTCTGGCGGGTAATACAGCTTTAGCAATCTCGGAAACAGAAGAATATTCTGTGATACAGGTAGATGGGTCAAACGGACAGGAGCGATTGATCCTGGCGAGTAAATTGGTATCGTCTGCCATCAAGGAAGACTACCAAATTATATCTACTATCAAGGGATCAGATTTGGTTGGTTCGAAATACGTACCTTTATATGATCCGTTTAAGTTCAACTTGGATGAATTGCATATGGGTAGGTTCGATGGAGGACAACTTTTACGAGGACTTTCCGAAGAAACTGCCTCGGGTTCATGGCAGGTTTATGCTGGAGATTTCGTTTCCATGGAGGACGGAACAGGGGTGGTTCATATAGCTCCAGCATTTGGTGACGAGGATCTTAATTTAGGTAAAGAACGTGGCTTGGCTTTCGTACAACACGTTAATCTCCAAGGGAACATTGTCGGATCCTATTCTTATGCCGGTAAATTCGTTAAAGATGCCGATGGCCAAATTATTGATGAGTTGCAAGAAAGAGGCCTTCTTTATCATAAGGAAACCTACCGTCATACTTACCCGTTTTGCTGGCGATGTGATACGCCGGTGCTTTACTATGCGAAGCCCTCTTGGTATATCAGGACTACATCCGTAAAGGACAGGCTGGTGGAGGGAAACCAAAATATCAACTGGTATCCTGACTACATTAAGGATGGTCGATTTGGCGAATGGCTGGGTAATAACGTTGACTGGGCTATATCTAGAGAGCGCTATTGGGGAACTCCTATACCAATCTGGATATGTGATCAATGTGGTCATCAAGAATGCGTTGGTGGAGTCCAAGAATTGTCTGAAAAGTGCCTCCCTTCTTGTCAAGACGAAATTTCAGCATTAGATTTGCATCGCCCCTATGTAGATGAGATAAAACTGAAATGTACGTCTCATGGGTGTGAAGGGTTAATGAGCCGGATCCCGGAGGTTATGGATGCTTGGTTCGATTCTGGAGCGATGCCCTTCGCACAGTGGCATTATCCATTTGACAACGAATCAATTGACACAGATGGTAGATTCCCCGCTGATTATATTTGTGAAGCTGTGGACCAAACTAGAGGGTGGTTTTATAGCCTCCATGCACTTTCGACTTTATTAAAAAATCAGCCCGCCTACAAGAATGTTATTTGCCTTGGCCTTATCTTAGACGGCCGGGGTCAGAAGATGAGCAAGAGAATCGGAAACGTGGTGGAACCACTATCCGTTCTGGACGCTCACGGTGCGGATGCTTTGCGTTGGTATCTGTTTACTGCATCACACCCAGGTGAACCTAGGAGATTTTCCGATAAGCTCGTTAATGAGACTTTGCGCAGGGTATTGCTTACTCTTTGGAATGTGTATTCATTTTTTATTAATTACGCGACTATTGACGAGTTTCATCCGGATCATATCCCCGAAAACTGGGTGCCAGAAAATGAATTGGACAGATGGATTCTTTCTGAGTTGAATGTATTGGTAGGTCAAGTGGATGGTTATTTGAATGAATACAATCCTACTGATGCGGGTAGGCGTATTCAGGAATTCATTGATCAGCTTTCGAATTGGTATGTCAGGCGGAGCCGCCGAAGGTTCTGGAAAAGCGAGAATGATGGAGATAAACTCTCCGCCTACGCTGCGTTATATGATTGTTTAGTTACATTATCTAAGCTGATGGCTCCGCTGGCTCCTTTTATAGCCGAAAAGATCTATCAAAACCTGGTGTTTGGCGTTGATCCGGGCCAGACTGATAGTGTTCATCTCGCAGTCTTTCCAGAAATTGACCAGTCTCTGATAGACCAGGAACTGATGGAAGCGACGAGACTGGCGATGAGATTTTCTAGCATGGGACGATCCGCGCGATCAAAGGCCGGTTTAAAAGTTAGGCAACCGCTGGCGTCACTATTTGTACGAGTTCGTAATGCCGAGGAGGAGAAGTATATTCGGTTAGTTGAACCTCAGATTCTTGAAGAGTTAAACATCAAAAAGATCGAATTCAAAAGTGACGTGGAGAATTTCTATCAGCGAGCGGTCAATGAATCAGAAGATCCTTCTAATGCAGTGATTCAGTTAGATAATTATTCTGTATGCTTGGACTCAGGATATATGGCTGCGGTGAACGCAGAGATTACAGAAGAGTTGGCTAGTGAAGGTTTAGCCCGGGAATTGGCTCACCGTGTCCAAGGGCTAAGGCGCGATGCTAAGTTTGAATTAACTGACCGTATCATTGTCTATTATGATGGGCCTGATGCGATCTCCAGAGTGATGGCGGAGCACTTGGAATACATTTCTCAGGAGACTCTAAGCGATGATGTGATACTTGGCTCGCCTGATGATGGAACCGCGTCTTCTCTTCAAACGATTGAGGGGATGGAAGTTATGTTAGACGTAAGGCGCGTTTAGCAAAAGTTGTTATGCCTGAACTCCCTGAGGTTGAAAATACTCGACGATATCTGGCAGAACAAGGCCTGGTTGGGGCTAGGTTTGAAAGCGCGAATATAGGTTGGGCCCGGACTATAAAAACACCTTCATTAGAAGACTTTGTTCTCGGGATTCCGGGTCGAAAAGTTACAGATATCGGGAGACGTGGCAAATATCTAATCATTACTTTGGCCTATGACACTTATAACCCGATCTCTTTCCTCGTCATTCATTTAGGTATGACCGGTGGCTTGCGGTTACATCATAAATCCAAGCCTCGTCCGGAATTAGTAAGGCATACTTTTTCATTCCAGGACGGAAAGGAACTTAGGTTTATAGATCCCCGAAAATTTGGACATATGTGGCTAGTGAATGATTGGGAAAATGCCCTTCCGAAATTTGGGCCGGAGCCTCTTGAGTCTGAATTCACCATCGAGTTTCTTGTTGAGGCCTGTAAGCAAAGGAAAATCCCAATTAAAGCGTTATTACTGGAACAATCCGTAATTGCTGGATTGGGGAACTTATACGTGGATGAATCCCTTTATATATCGGGTGTACATCCGAGCCGTTNAGCGTCTCGTCTAGAAGTCAACGAAGTATCCAAGTTACACGAGGCGATAATCACAACGTTAAATGCAGCCTTGCGACAATATGATGAACATCGGGAAGATTCTAGTAAAGAACCGGAATTTGGTCTTTCTACATGGACCNTTCCTCGTAAAATTGGANAACTTTGCCTCAGTTGTNATACATCCATAAATCGTTTGATAATCAGGGGAAGGAGTTCATTTTTCTGCCCGTCCTGTCAATTGGCCGATTAACTANCTTTCAGGCTTNGGTAAATACATGACNACTTCGTAAACATCACCTTGTTGACGATTGAACTACCTCTGCTTAAACTGTCAATNATAGNGTTTCCAATGACTCCCTGTCGNGAATTGATAAGTTAATACTGATAGGTTTCATTGGTGATTGTTAAAAGCAATGTTTAATTACAACTAAATCATGGAGCATACTAATGGCCAACTACCAAAAACATGAGGCACAAGACTGGGCGGCGGAAAATTTGCGTGGNCAATGGACTACTCTGGTTACGCCGTTTACTGNAGATAATAAATTTGATGACTCTGGTATGAGGCGAAATATTCAACACATAAGAAAACTGGGTACTAGGGGTGGTGGATGTACATGGGGGATGGGCGAATTTTGGAGTTTAACCTTCGAAGAAAGGCTTCGAGTTATGGAGACCGTCGCAGATGAGGCTAATGGTAATTGGTTGACTGCCGCTCATGTTACTCATACGTCCGCTGAAGATATGGTGGCTCTGGCAAGGCACGCTGAATCCGATGGTATAGACCTGCTGGTAGTAGCACCGCCCTACATGGTTACCAAAACAGAATCACAGGTGGTCGACTATGTCCGCTTATTAGCTGAGAACACGAACTTGGCAATCATGTTTTATAACTCTCCGCAGTTCGGCATAGTAATGACACCCCAGGGACTTGAACAACTTTGCCACATACCTAACGTGGTTGGAGTCAAAGAGGCTAGCTTCAACCAGCAGTTATCTATCGAAGCTCATTTGACGCTTGGGAAAGAGTACGTAATCAGTACTCCTGATGAATGGATTTTTGAGAAAGCGGAAGAGTTGGGATTTCAACAACAAGTGATGTTTGCCAATACGTCGGATTGGCGGTTTGATACCCCTGAATGTAATTATTATGTCCAGTATATTGACCGGGCAACTCAAGGGGATTACGACCAGGCTTTCTACGATAAGCACTTGAGACGCATCAAGGAGTTATCAGATACCTGGTGGACCAGGACAGTTAATAATTATAATGGAGCTTTGCCTATTCCAGTGGTCAAATACTGGGGCGAACTCATGGGTATGGCAGGAGGGAGAGTGCGGCCTCCGATGGCTGACCTGAGTGTGGAAGAGAAGGCCGAGCTGAAGAAAGAGCTAGAACCCCTTAAGCCCAGAGTGTCAATTCCTGCCACTCCTACGCAGTCAAGCAGGGTAAGCTGGCTCAGTGGAAATAATAGTTTTTTCTCCGGCATGTTGCTTATGGTAAGCGTTCAAAATGTTGCAGAAGCTTTGGAGGCAGAGCAGGGTGGAGCGGATGTGGTCGATGTCAAGAATTTACAGGAAGCATTGGTGGGGTCCGGTCATCCGAATATAGTTAGGGATGTTAGATCACTGATTCCGGTGGAAAAGCATGTTAGCGTAACTTTGGGAGTTGTTCCTAATCAGCCCGGGACTGTCGCGATGGCGGCATATGCAGCCGCAGCTTTAAATGCAACTTCCGTTAAAGTTGGGTTCCAACAGGCTGATTATGCGACGGCGGTTGAAGTGCTGAAGCAGGCACGGGAAGCCATGGAAGGATTCAATACCAAGCTGATAGGGTCATTGTTCGCTGATAACATGCTTTATGAAGGAGGATTGGACCCCAGATTAATGATCCAATTAGCTAAAGATGGTGAGTGCGACGGGTTTTTGATTGATACTTTGATTAAAGACGGTCGTAATCTGTTCGATTTTATACCGGAACCTGAATTGCGAGAAATGATTCTTCACGGCAAGGAACTGGGGCTTAGCACGTCTCTTTCGGGTCATTTAAAGTTAGATGATCTCGATGAGCTAGCTCGTATCAACCCTGACATAGTCGGGGTGAGAGGAGCTGTTTGTGCAAGTGGGAATAGAGACCGTGGGGTTGCCTGGGAGTCAGTGGCCAATTTCAAACGCGAGTTGGATATGAGAAAAAGCGGTGAGGTTCAAGTCCACCATGAGCCACCTCTGATTTCCTCTAACTCTAATGGTTCTAATAATGGTCACGGTGGTTGGGCGATCATAGACGGACGAGGGAAAAGTTGTGCAGGGGTAATTGCTGCACTGACCAGGCAAATGGAAATAGATTCTCATTCATTCGTCGAAGCGATACTACAGGATGCATTGAACATCTATGATGTGATCTATTGGGCAGAACAGGCCGGCCATAAATTACTTACCCAACGAAAGGAAATTGACGGGACCATGAGAGTTTTGATTCAACCCTTTGCCGGTGTCACTGCTCCCCGGGTATGAAGCTAATCAACCATAAGTAAGCTGCCTACCCACCATATGGTTTGGAGGGCATATGGCTAGATTCGAATATTTGGAAGCACGGACTGTGAAGCAGGCGATGTCCCTGATGTCGCGGTACGGACAGGATGCCAGGTTTGTAGCTGGGAGCACGGATTTTTTAATCCGCTGGCGCCAGGGTGTCTGGCAACCCAAGGTTGTGATAAACCTTCAACATATACCTGCTCTGTCTAAGATAAGCTTTAGCCGTAAAAATGGCCTTCGCCTCGGTGCTGCTGCGACTGTCCAAGATATAGAGAAGAGTGAATATGTCAGGCGCAATTATCCTGCCTTGGCAACCGGCGCAACGTCCTTCGCGGGAATTCAGATCCGGAATTTGGCTACTATCGGTGGAAACATATGTAATGCTTCTCCCGCGGGAGATACATTGCCGGCCCTATTGGCTTTGGGAGCAGAGTGCCGGGTAACTGGTCCTGACGGTGAAAGGATAGTCCCATTGGATCAAATGTTCATCGGTCCTGGTCAGACCTGTTTAGAGATGGGAGAGATACTAACCGAGATCAGGTTGCCACCACCAAAGGCTAATACAGGATCTATCTATATAAAACATAGTCCTAGAGGTGCCATGGATATTGCTACCGTCGGAGTAGCAAGCCTAATCACCTTGCGAAATGGTGGGAATATTTGTGATGACGTAAAGATATCCCTTGGTTGTGTTGCTCCAACTCCAATTTTGGCGATTAAAGCTGAGGGTATGTTGAAGGGTAAAGAATTAACACCAGAGCTGATCGACGAAGCTGCTCGACTAGCTGAAGAAAGCGTTACACCTATCGACGATNTCAGAGGGTCCGCGTCATACCGCAAATCTATAGTAGGGGCNTTGACCAAGAGGACACTTGAGCGTGCCATAGAGATAGCCCAAGGTAATCATGTTCCTTACCGGTTGCAACGAAATTTGGCTGTACAGGCCGAGTTTTAAACATTATTTTGCTTGAAGAAATACGTGTCTANATCCCTAACGTAGGAGGTCTATACCGTGAAAAAACCTCTTCAATTGACCGTTAATGGTGAACCGAAGCAAATTCTGGTTGAACCTTATTCATCTCTTTTAGATATGTTGCGTGATGAGGTTCGGTTAACTGGCACTAAAAAAGGATGCGATGAAGGAGACTGCGGGGCCTGCACAGTATTTTTAAACGGGAAAGCNGTCACTTCTTGTATGGTNTTGGCACATAGTGCCCATGATTCTGAAGTAATAACTATAGAAGGTCTTGGTCAATTGGACGGNATGCACCCTGTTCAACAGGCATTCGTTGATTACGGCGGTTTACAATGTGGTTTTTGCATACCTGGTTTAATCATGTCGGCGACTGCTTTTCTTAACGAACATCCTGATCCGACAGAGGAAGAAGTACGATTTGGGATCGGNGGTAACTTATGNCGCTGTACCGGATACAACAAGGTTGTAGAAGCCGTATTAGCAGCAGCGCGGGATATGAATAGCAAGCGATAGATCGGTAGTTGTTCCNCTCAGATTACTCGATGNATNCAGGAGAGATTTGATGGTTGATTTCAAAGTGATTGAACAAAATCTACCTCGTATCGATGCGAGAGATAAGGTTACGGGTAGGGCAGTCTATGCCTCAGATGTATATCTTCCCGGNATGCTGATGTGTAAGTTATTGCCTAGTACCCATGCTCACGCCCGCATTCTATCGATTGATACATCCAAGGCGGAGGTCCTTCAGGGTGTTAGGTCAGTGATTACGGGCCAGGATTTCCCTGATATTAGGTTTGGATCAGGGGCTTTGAAAGATAGATATATCATGGCTCGTGATGAGGTTTTTTATATAGGAGAGCCTGTCGCTGCAGTAGCTGCTGATGATGAGATAACGGCTCAAGAGGCTATAGATCTAATAGAGATCGTTTATGAAGAACTGCCGTCAGTAATAGACCCCATCACGGCATTGACTNCGGATGCTCCGCCAGTGCATTCAGACGTTTCCGATTTTGAAGGATATGGTTTCGCNGTAGGAAATAGTAATGTTTGNACACTGTTAGACGCAGATAGAGGGGATGTTGATCAGGCATTCAAGNGCGCTGATCGTGTTTTTGAGGAAACCTATAGATCTCAGGGAATTAACCAAGGATTCTTGGAGCCAATGGCATGTGTGACCAATGTTGAAGCTAATGGTCGACTAACTGTATGGGCGTCGACACAAGGTCCCTATCAAATTCGTACCCAGTTAGCTGGAGTACTGGATATACCTTTATCCAGTATAAAAGTGATTCCCATGGAGCTGGGAGGTGGATTTGGTGCCAAATTAAGGTTGGCATTTGAGGCCTTTCCTGCTTTATTGTCTTTTAAAACTGGCAGACCGGTAAAGTTAATCAACTCCCGTGAAGAGGTATTCACTTTAAACGGTCCGAGATTGCCGGTAACCAACTACTTGAAAACCGGGGTTAATAACGATGGAACTATTGTGGCTAGAGAGGCTTACAGTATATTTGATGTAGGTGCTTATTTAGGNGCTGGACCCAATTCTGGAGTTGGCCATGGACTGGGTGCTTATAATATTCCGAATTTTCGATTAAGGTCTTTCGGTGTATATACGAATAAAATATACGTGGGATCTTATAGAGCTTCGGGCGTGGCGGATATGACTTTTGCTGTTGAATCTCATACCGATAGCATTGCGAGGCAAATGGGGATCGATCCTTGGGAATTCAGGATGCAAAATGCTATAAAAGAGGGTGATGTATCNGTCAGCGGAGCCCGNATGCCNAAGAACGGACTTTTGGAGACGTTGCANGCTATCAAAGACAACTTCGGATTGCCTAAGAAATCAGCAGAAGACAGAGGGGTTGGGATAGCCGTTTGCGAATGGNGAAGTGGAAGTGGCCCGTCAACTGCGTCCATTAGCGTAAACGAAGACGGTACGGTCAGCCTTCTNACTGGTTCCGTAGATATATCGGGTAGTGATACATCTCTGGCAGCAATAGCAGCTGAAACTCTAGGGCTGACTCTTGATGAGGTAATTGTAGCCAAAAGGGATACTGATCTAGCACCATTCACCGGACCCAGTGGTGGAAGTAGAATAGTTTACAGTCAAGGGACCGCNGTGCATCGAGCAGCCGAAACAGTTAGAGAACGATTGTATGAATTGGCTGCTGAAAGGCTCGGTGTTCAACCAGATGCTCTAGCNCTATCGGGAGGCNGGATATTCATCGAAGATGATCCAAATCAAGGATTATCTTTTAAGCAATTGGGAGCTTTGAGTGTAAATTCTAGGGGTGGACCAATAATTGGCACTTCATCACTTTCAAATATGCCTTATGATCCAGTATTTAGTACCCAAGCTGCAGAGGTCATAGTAGATAGAGCGACTGGGCACGTGAAAGTCACGAGATATATGCAGGCTCAAGATGTAGGGGTGGCTATAAACCCCATGTCGGTCGAAGGTCAACTTGAAGGAGGTGTTGTTCAGGGTATCGGCAGGGCATTAACTGAAGATATGCAGTTGGATGCCGAGACAGGGGCTGTAAGAACTTCATCTCTATCAACATACCTAATGCCGTTGGCAGTGGACTTGCCTAAAATTGAAAACGTTCTAGTTAAAGTTCCGTCTTCAGATGGACCGTTTGGAGCTCGAGCAGTAGCAGAACCGCCGGGTTTCGGTCCACCTGCAGCCATAGCGAACGCGATTTTTGATGCTGTNGGGGTTCGTGTGCNTGAGCTTCCGCTTTCTGGNGAACGCGTCTTGTCTGCGTTGCAGGGTGAGTCGTCTGAAATTCGATTGGATCTAGACACTTTAAAAAAATCCGAAGGTATTTAGGTTAAGGACAGGAAAGGTGGTAGGTNTTTGTCTCAGATCTNTCTAGTCANNTGGTCAGCTCAACCATAAAGTNGACCCTTCGGTTGTCTTCAAGACTTCTATCCTTGCAGGGAACATATCTTTCAANTCTTCTAAATGCGTGATGACTATTATTTTGTCAAAGTCATCTTCAATAGATGAAATTACATCCATTATCCGCTCTCGACCAACACTGTCTTGAGTTCCAAAGCCCTCGTCTATGAACAAAGTTGGCAAAGTGGCGCCCATTCGTTGGGACAATACCTTTGATAAAGCTATTCTGAGTGCTAGGTTTATACGGAAAGACTCTCCACCGCTATATAACTCGTAGTTTCTTGGCCCTAACTCATCACTTACGTTGATCTCTAACGTTTCTATAGGTTCGCCTCGACCACTTCTTCTTTCCCNTTGTGTTTCTAATTTCAAGTGCATCTGGTTATCTGTCATTCTGCCGAGCAAGTCATTGGCTTCTTCTTCCAATCGAGGTATTACTGTCTCTATAAGCATTGCTTGAATTCCTTGGCGTCCAAAGGCGGTAGCCAGTTCTTGGTATATACTCTGGTCTTCTTCAAGTTGAAGCCTACGAGTATCAACCTTCTCTAGTTCTTTAGCTAGTTCCTCTAAACGCCTTAATTGGCCTTCTAAGAATCCACGACGAGAAATGGCGCTCATTTGCCCTCTTTCGAGGGTTTCCAGATTACTTTCGAGCGTTTTCATGTTCACCTGAGATGTGGAAAAACCTTCTATGGTTTTTTGATCATCTATTATTTTTTTCTTTCGGATAGCTAAATCATCTGTCCGCTGAGTAANNATATTAGTGGTTTGTGATAATTCGGATTGTTCAACAGGTAGTTGGGCTAACGCTTGATCCAATGCTGATCCGCGTTGTTCAAAAACCTGTAATTGTCNCATTTCAGANTAAGCTTGTTGCCTGACTTCTTCGTGGTAACCCAAATCGGTGATTTCAGTCTCCAGTGATAACNAGTCGCGAGTTTCATCTTCTGCAAAGCGACCTGACCCTAATAAATCTAAATAACCNTCCAATTGTGANTGCATTGCCGACAACTCTTTTTGGGCTTCCTGGGATTCCTGTATTTGCCGGTCCATATTAACCAGCGAGACCTCCAAATTAGTACGGTGGCCAGAGATTTCCTGTTCATCTTTTGTAAGTACGTCGTCTAGTTGAGATTTGTCGGTTTGCAAACTTTTCAAAAGGGCTTGGTTTTCCCTGTATAATCGGCGTTTGTCTTCAATTTCAATTTGGTATGTGTTGGCTAATCCTTGACAACTGTCTAGGGCTAAAGTAGTTCCACATANTGGACAATCNGTGGACATACCTNCGAGATTATTCAACAGGGCTAACTTACGGGCTAACTCTTCTCCTTCCCTTTTATATAATTCCGATGTGGTATCGGTTTGGGTGATCCGGTTGGCTAATAGTTGTTGCTGTTTTCTGGTGTCTTCAAATTGATGTTGCCNATCGTTTAACTTTTGATTATCCAAATATAGTTGATCTCGTTGCTCTANTAATCTGGGTTCAGACTCGGCGATTGGNATTAATTCGGANGATATCTTGCGTTTGGNCTCTTGAATTTGAGATTCTAGGATATTACGTTTGCCAGCAGTATCTTGTTGAAGTTGAGTTTTACGATCAGTTAGAGCGATATGAAGNCCTCTAATTGCCTCTAATGACTCGAATTTCGATTTAGATTCGGTAAATTGTAGGAGGCCTGTGCGGATTGTATCGGTTTGCNNTATCAACTCCGAGTAGCTTCTAATGCGTTGTTGGATACTNATTGANGAAGAAGACAAAGCTCCTATTTCGTTTTCCAATTGATCGACTTGCTTTCGTTCTTCAGAGATAGCTGCTTGTTTCTCTTCTATTTCTCTAACTCGATGCCGAATTTGTTCTAATTCTTGCCTTGTACTATTTATTTGTTTTTCAGTATCTATTAGGTGTNTTTCTACGCCCTGTAACTCTAAAGAGGGATCTCCTAAATCTTCTCGTTCTTTTTCTAATTGTTGGGAGACCCCCACGGATTGGTCTATGATTGATCTGGCTTCGGACAATTTTTTTCTGGCCCTTTCCTGGTATTCATCGTACATATTAAGGCCTAGAATGGATGCTAAAACTGCTTTTCTNTCTGACGGAGTTTTGCTCGCAAATTCATCGGCTCTCCCTTGAATAAGAAAAGCAGAGTTGATGAATGTGTCGTAATCCATACCGACGAGTTGTTCTANCANAATTTGAGTTTCTCGGATCGAATTACCTGATATAGGTTGGGCATCAGCTCCATTTAAGATTTGTAATTGGAG
Source organism: Chloroflexota bacterium (assembly GCA_002707185.1). Next base: position 14,075 of record PAMF01000057.1, read on the forward strand.
ATCCGAAGCACCGGTTCTGCGGCGCCCGGCTATCCCTTTGGCATGACTTCGAATTACTCTGTAATTCGTATCCCTGCAAACGAATTCTAGTTCGACTCTAGCTTCATCTGCCCCGTACGAAATCAAGTCATCTTGCGTCCTGCCTCTGGCTTTACCCCATAAACTCCATGTTATGGCGTCGAGTAGTGCTGATTTTCCGTGCCCATTGTCACCGCATAGGCAGGCNAGATGTATCCCNGTGAAATCTAGTGAGGGGACATTTTCCCTGTAGCACAGGAAGTTCTTTATACTTAGTCGTATAGGAATCATAGTCTCATATAAGCTTCACAAGAGGAGTTAAATTATGGGTTATGTCAAAGATCATCTTAACATAGGGCCCAGTTATCTTGACCTGTACCAATTGGAAACATAAAATCGATTGTAACTGGATAATAGATATTCAATAAATCATTATTCCATAGTCTTAAACCTAATATCAGAGGCGATTTAGTTGTTTGATAACCTGACGGATAAACTCACNGGAATCTTTCAAAAATTACAAAGCCGAGGTCGTCTAACGGAAAAAGATATAGATGACGCCTTGGGTCAGGTCCGTAGAGCTTTACTAGAAGCAGATGTAAATTTCAAAGTGGCTCGTGATTTTGTTGCCAACGTCAAAGAAAGATCACTAGGCTCGGATGTGTTGCAGAGCCTTACCCCTGGGCAGCAGGTGGTCAAGATAGTTCACGAAGAATTGACTTCTATGTTGAGTGGCGGCGATCANCGGCTTGTTCTATCCAGTCAACTTCCGTCCGTTTTGATGCTGTGTGGTCTACAGGGAGCAGGCAAAACTACTACNGCTGCGAAATTGGCATTGCAACAACGAAAAGANGGTCACACCTCCTTATTGGTAGCAGCTGATTTGAAAAGGCCAGCCGCTATTTCCCAGTTAGAGACGTTGGGTAAGCAGNTGGATATTCCGGTTTATTCCGAAGATCCTGCGAATACAACTGTTGTGAAAGTTGCTCAAGCTGGGGTGAAGCGAGCCCAGCAATTGGGAATTAGCTGGGTAATAATAGATACTGGCGGTCGTCTACACATAGATGATGATTTGATGTCTGAGCTAGAGGATGTAAAAAAAGCAGTTTCACCGAATGAGACATTGTTAGTGGTAGATGCAATGACGGGGCAAGACGCTGTTAACGCTGCGGAGGAATTTCATCAAAAAATGTCTCTTACAGGTCTTGTAATGACTAAATTAGATGGAGATGCAAGAGGAGGTGCTGCCCTTTCTATCACTCAGGTCACTGGGGTTCCTATCAAGTTCATAGGCGTTGGTGAACGTAATGACGCATTGGAACCATTTCATCCAGATCGGCTAGCCTCTCGGATATTGGCGATGGGCGATGTTCTCACATTGATCGAAAAGNCTCAACAGGTTGTAGATGAGGATCAGGCTAAAGAAATGGAACGTAAGTTCCGACAAGCCACTTTTGATTTAGATGATTTCCTACAGCAAATCCAAAGTGTTCGGAAAATGGGGTCTTTATCGCAGATAATGGAAATGATACCTGGTATGAACATGATGGGTAAAAAAATGCCTACCGAATTTGACGAAGGTCAAATGAATAGGATCGAGGCTATAATTCAGTCTATGACAGCAGAAGAGAGAAAACGCCCAGAAATCATTAATGGCAGTAGGAGACGGAGGATTTCCAGGGGTAGTGGGACTACCGCGCAAGATATTAACCAATTAATGAACCAATATCGTCAAACGCAGAAAATAATGAAACAATTTGCTCGAAATAAAAACCCACGTGGGTTGATGAATATGTTTCGCTGATAGGTGTTAAAGTTAAATTAATCCCTGACGATTAGCCGCAAATAGATAGGTAGTTGCGTAACTTCTCCATGGACTCCAACGTTTAGAAAATGTTTCCATTTCCACTTCTTTTAACGGTGTTTGGTCAAAATAAAGTTTGGTTAACATCTGCTTCAATGCGAGATCCCCAACTGGGAATGCATCCATTCTGCCGAGCCCTTTAATTAATAACCACTGAGCGGTCCATCTACCGACTCCGCGCAATTGCATAATTTTGCTAACTATCTCGTTATTATCGTGATATTCTTCAAATTCAAGCAAATCTGGTTGGTCGGTAATAATTTGTGAAATTCCATTGATGTATTCAGCTTTTCTATAGCTCATTTTCAAAAGACGTAAGTCTTCTAAAGATGCTTTGGCCAGAGATATTGGTTTGGGAAAGGCATAGTAATCCATTCCGTTATATTTTGCGATCGAACCATATTTTTCGATTATTAACGTCCTAATTGAATGTGCGACGTTAGTTGATATTTGTTGCCCTAACACGGCGAGAATGAGAGCTTCGTAAGCAGATAGGGTGTGAGGAAGATGTAATCCATAGAAACTTTGGCAAAAATTGTTTAATGGGTCATCGTCAAAGATTGACTCATAAAATTGCCTGAGGTCTTGTGAAGTTCCTAGGATCCATTCTATTTGTGATTTAGCTCGAGTAACGTCATATGGGGACAGGGACGTTCCCTCAATAACCATCTCTAATTCAGGTTGTTCAACTGTCCCTGTCGAGCGCACTGAGGCAAGCAATAATTTATTATCTATTTCTAATAATCTACGGTACTTGTCATCCTCCCAGTAATCAGTACCATATCGGGATCTATAATACGTGTGGTAACCAACTGTGAGTTCGAAATCGTATGGTGCTTCCGGAAATATATTGGTAACAACGCGATTCATATCAAGCCTTTCAAAGATCTAATGTGGAGCTCTGGGAAATGAAGCCTAGAATGGATAGTGATTGAACTAAAGTTTTTGTAATACTTGACCTAATAGCTTGTACCAATCGGAGATGTCTTCCAAAGAATATTTGGCGTTGGCTGGGCTGGGGTTAGGCACGACGAAAATACTGGTCTGATCAATCATGTTCGCTTGTAACCCGAGATCCGGTTTGGTAGTTATACTTTCGCTGTATTTTAAAAATGCTTTGTAACATAACATGCCATGAAAGCAAGCCAACTTCGGTTTATACAATACCAATTTTTCCTTGAGGACAGGTGCTCCCATCTTATAGTCCGAGGTCGTTAATCCTGTCGCTTGAGACGTGGGTCGTTTTATTAAGTCGGTTAACCCAATTCCGTGGTCGAGCATTTGAGAATCAAATTCGTGAGTTATTTCTACCGGTATTAAGCCTGACATATTTAAAGCTTTCCAAAATCGATTTCGGGGATTGGCAAAATAGTGGCCCTGCTTTACGGAAATAGTTGATGGATTCAGTCCGATGAAAACTATATCTAGGCCTGGTTTCAGGTAATCAGGTAGAGTCTCCAGCATATTNTTTCTCCTAGTTCAAAGCANGTACAGAACATATATTCCACAGGGTTACAGATTTAATAAAATTCTAGCGTTACCTCCNCGAATGTCCGATTTCTGTTTCTCATTCAATGAAGAGTTATCTAATTGATTAGATATTCTTCGGTGAGGAATCAACGGATAGTCGGAGGCGAGAAGAATTCTCTCGGAATCGGTTAGCGANCTTACTACATTGAAGATTCTTTGGTCATATAAAAAAGGAGAAGCCGCTGTATCAAAGTAAACGTTTTCCAAGTTTTGATTTACTTCGGGCATTAACTCATAAAAGAGTAATCCGCCACCCCAATGAGCGCATATGATTTTGTTGTCAGGAAAGTTATTAATAAATGCAAGCAATTTGTCGGGAGTGGTATTGCCCTTGCCCGCATAAGAATGTCCTACGGGNTCAGATGAATGAATGACTAAAGGTAGTCCCAAATGCAACGCAGAATTCATAACCGGTTCCATAATCTTTTTGTCAGTTATATCGAGATTCTGAGTATCTGGATGAAGCTCACCAATACCTTTTAATCCAGCGGCTATACACCTCTCTATTTCTTGGANCGCTTGATGCCCCCACAAAGGGTTTATCGAACAAAATCCCACGAGTCTCTCAGGGTATTCCTTTACTGATTGGATGATGTAATCATTCGCTTCTTTACCGACGTTTTTGTCAGTCCATCCGATCCCCATTATTACTGAGATATCGACACAATCCCGATCCATATCAGCTATGAGTTGTTGAGTAGTGTGTAGGGAGGCTTTGGGATTTTCAAAAAGCGATTTAAAACTTTTGTCTAATTGGGTTAATCGAGTTCGGCGATCTTGAAAGCTTTCTGGGAAAATATGGCAATGTGAGTCGATAATCATTTCAGACTACTTTAAAGATTTACTCCCTGATCTGACCTGTACCTTTGATTACCCATTTATAGGACGTGAGCTCAGCCAACCCCATGGGACCACGGGCATGAAATTTTTGAGTACTGATTCCGACTTCTGCTCCGAGTCCAAATTGGGATCCGTCCGTAAATCTCGTGCTGGCGTTTAGATAAACTGCTGCTGCATCTACTTCGTTAAGGAAGCGCTCTCCGGATGTGATATCTTCAGTGACTATAGCTTCAGAATGGCCGGATCCATAATTTTCAATGTGGTCTAGTGCATCTTGTAATGAATCGACTATTTTAACTGCGGCTACAAGTGAAAGAAATTCTGTTCCCCAGTCATTNGAATCNGCTGGGATTACATTAAGATGTTGNGCAGGTCCTACCATGGCTATNGCCCGGGCATCGCACCTTAATTCTACTCCAGCAGTGCACAGGTCCTGTGCTAAGGAAGGCAGAATTGCTGGAGCTATATCTTTATGGATGATAATCCCGTCCAGGGCGTTACAAACCGTGGGCCTCTGCACTTTGGCATTAAAGACGATTTTACGGGCCTTCTCTTGGTCTGCGTATGAATCTATATAAGTGTGGCAGACTCCTATNCCACCGGTGACCACTGGCATCGTTGCATTTTGGCCAACGAAGTTAACTAGTTCGCTCCCCCCTCGTGGGATGAGCAAGTTAATATATTCTTTCATAGCTAACATAGCTGTNACTAGATGTCTATCTGGGTTATCAATGAACTGGACAGAATCTATGGGGAGACCTGATTCCGTTATACANTGTTGAATTAAACCGATTAGGGCTATGTTGGAATAAAGACTTTCTTTNCCGCCCCTCAATAAACAGGCATTCCCCGATTTAATACACAAACTAGCGATATCCACCGTTACATTTGGTCGGCTTTCGTAAATGCTACCTATTACTCCCAGTGGGACTCGCCTTTTCTCCATTATTAGGCCGTTGTATAAAGTATTGGTTTCTATTATTTGACCAACTGGGTCTACTAATTGGGCCACATTTCGAACTTCTTTCGCNGTGGCAAGGAGACGTTCTGGAGTTAACAGNAACCGNTCNAACATAGCTTCATCCATGCCTTGAGATTTCGCTTGTTGGAAATCCATTTGGTTGGCTTCTAGGATGGAACTCTGGTTGCNTTCTAATGCTTTAGCTATGTTATTAAGGGCCTGAATTTTGCTCGAATCTGATAGCCGTGAAAGTTTTCTAGATGCTACCTGCGAGGCAATACCCATTGAGATGAGGTTTTCTTCTGTTGTTATTGTTGTCATAACTTTCTTCTCTTGGGTTGTGGTTGTTAGTAACTATATCTTAGCACCAAATCATTGAAAGCCAGTGTCATTGGGATATGTGATATTTACAACAACACCAGATTATTACGGTGAACAACTTCTTGGCCAAAATAATAGCCTAACAAGTCAAGTATACGGTCCGAACGGAATCCTTTGATTGAGGCTATATCGGACGAACTATAATTAGCTATTCCGCAGGCTACGTGATTACCGGTATTATCTGTAATAAAAAGGATTTCGCCTCGTTCAAATTTTCCGCGGACGTCAATTATACCAGCTGGCAGGAGACTGACGTGGTTTTCTATCAGTGCCCTCACTGCCCCTTGATCTATTAATATTTCACCTCTTTCCGAATCCGTTACTCTGCTTAGCATCCACCGTTTTCGTAATTCTAACTTTTCACCTGCAGGACTAAAGAAAGTTCCATCTGTATTACCTTCAACGGCTTTCAGAATGGAATTGTTGGAGTTTCCATTGCAAATTATCATTGGTATGCCAGCTGCTGTAACCAATCGAGCTGCTTGTATTTTCGTGAACATACCGCCACGGGATAAAGGGTTTAAATGTTCCCCTACCATTGATTCGATGGATGAATCAATTTGTTCAACCACAGGTACAAGATTCGCTTCAGCATTGGTTCTCGGGTCAGAGGTGTACAGACCATCAATGTCCGTGAGGATCACGAGAAGATCTGCATCCACAAGGGTAGCCACAAGCGCTGAAAGNCTGTCNTTGTCCCCGAAAACTTCTCCTATCTCATCNACTGCCACGACGTCGTTTTCATTTAGGATTGGTATTATTTTNAGTTCAAGTAATCCTAATAAGGTGTTTCGTAGATTGAGGTAGGAATGTCGTTCCGATATATCGTTGACGGTTAATAACGTTTGGGCTACTTGAACGCTTTTGGTACCGAACAATTCTTGGTATAGGTGTATTAGACGTCCTTGACCTACGGCGGCTAACATCTGCCGATTGATTATATTTCTGATCTGATTGCTGTTGGGAGCTTGCCCTAATATTTCNCGGCCGGCAGCTATAGCTCCAGAACTGACTAGAAGAACCTCAGTGTCATTATCCAGGGTTAATTGGCAGAGCTGAGAAACTAGATCGGCCATCCGACCGTGGTCTAGAATATCGCTTGTCGAGTCCCCAGTAAGTACACTGGTACCGGCTTTGATCACTACGCGTTTATAGTTTGTATCCACTTCTAATTGGTCGAGATCAGAATGGGGTCATTTCCAGATGTTGGGCAACCTAAGGAGTCTAGGNGTATGAAATTCTTGTGTCAATCAGCATNAANCNACTTCTGAGAAGGATGATTGATGACGATATTATACCATGGGGATGATGGCAGATATTAAATTACTTGTGCAAAAGTCGATGAGTGACTTTGGGACTTGGGTTGTTAGCGGTACGCCTAAATATTAGAATATGAGTGTATCAATCGTTGGCCAGTGCAAANTTGATTGCATATGGATTTTCGTGTTTAGTAGAGTTTTAGAGGTAAACAGATAACAGTATGGCTCTTACGGGATTATTAGAATTAATTAAAGGTCATCCAGAATTTGAACGTCACATAGAAGAAGTTAATTCAGGGTCTTCAACCGCTACTATAGCGTTTAGAACAGGGACCAAACCTGCNTATTTAGCTGCTTTGTGGTTAAAGCTACAGAGACCTATTTTCGTTTTGACCCCACGACCGGAAGAATCNAGACGGATTTATGATGAACTGATNACATANCTGGGNGGTGAAGATGAATTCGTTTACCTNCTTCCTGANCCTGAAGTTCTTCCGTTCGAACGTCTTGCTGTCGATGTTAGAACAAGCAATCAACGGTTAGTGACTCTGTCGGCAATGGCTAAGTGTAACTTTGCCGAACCCTGTAAANCTATTGGGCCTCCTCCGTTGGTAGTAACTTCGATAGGCTCTGCGCTCAGATTAACATTATCTCCCGAAACTATCTTTCAGGAAGTCAGTTTGGAAAAACAGCTTAGAGTTGGTTCTAGAATCGGGAGAGTTGATGACCTGTTGAAAGATTGGGTAAATTTAGGTTACCGGCACGAGCCGCTGGTAGAGACCCCGGGCACATTCAGCCAACGCGGAGGCATAATAGATGTTTTCCCTCCAGATCGTGACTACCCTCTAAGGATAGAGCTATGGGACGATGAAATAGATACAATTAGGCAGTTTGATTCTGTTACCCAACGGTCAATTGGATCTATAGATTCGTTTAGTATAATGCCAGCTCGAGAGCAANTGCCGGGTGTCCTTGAGCGGTCTGAATTAGAACATCGTATCCATAGNATTGATTTCGAAAATTGTGACGATGAACTTCAAGAGCGTATGGAGGATGAGCTGGTTACTCTTTTATCAAATCCAGATTTAGAATTACTCCATTTTTACAACGGTTTATTGAATAGTTCTTCACTTCTGGATTATCTTCCTGATAATGGGTTATTGGTNCTAGATAGGCCTTCGCAAATAGAAGATGAAGGTATAGANCAGGATGAGAAATTTGGTCGTATGAGATCTAGCAGGGAACANCGTAGTCAATTGCCTCTACATTTNCCCCCGCCATATCTCCCATGGTCNGAATTTNCTTCCAAAATGAAGACNAAAGGGGCCAGTTCGGTTCTACTACAGAGTCACCTTCAGCTGACTCAGGAGAGAAGTACTGAACTGGCNGTTGATAGTGATCCCATTTTCGAAACTACNAATCATTATTATGGGCAGTTGGACAAGTTTACAGATGATCTTGCGGATTACCAACGGTCTGGACATGCGGTATTGGTGGTAACTCAACATGGGCTGGGTCGTCTGGAAGAAATTTTAAGTGAATCAGNNATGGGAGTAGCATTATCTGATGGCATAAAAAACGGCGAATCTCCTCAAAGAGGACGGATTTATCTGGTTCAGGGATCGTTGAGAGAAGGGTGGACACTTAACGGGATAGGTCAAACTGACGATCTACCAGGTTCATTGATCGTAATAACCGATACAGAGTTATTTGGAAGTACTAAAGAAAGACGCCGTCGTTCTCATCGTACTAGGAGTGAATTAGGTAGGGAAGTCGTATTGTCTGAATTGATATTAGACA
>PAMF01000058.1 GCA_002707185.1 Chloroflexota bacterium
TATCTCCACTCCTAATCTCTCATGCCGAGTCGCAAACGCCGTGATAGTTGAAGACTCCCGTATAGGGCGCCAAAGAGGAGCTAATCCTCCTCCTGAAAACCCTGATATATACGAAACCCCTTCCTTTTCTAAGGCTTTAATTACTGCGTCGCTTCCTTGCATTTACACACCTCTACCTAATAAATATCTTCATAAATATCTTCGGGACATATGTTAGCTTGTCACTTTATTATGTCGGGATTCTAATCTAGCATGAGAGTCGGGTCAATTATCACGATTATTTCTACTATCCGCCTATTTGATTTGGCTAGATTAATCTTGCTTGACCCACGAGTACCTTCGGTTTATTATCGCCTTCATGTCACATTGCCAAGCCTTAGAATAACCTAGGCCAAACTGAGCGCCACATAATTAAGGAGGATACATGCCACAAGCTAACGAATTAATTGTGCAAGCCCTTGAGGAGGCCGGGATAGAATATGTATTCGGTATCCCGGGTGGCGGTACAGGCCAAATATTTGGTCTTTTACACGGCAAGGACGAAACAATTAAAACTATCCTATGTAGGCATGAACAAACCGCCGCAATTATGGCCGATGTATATGGTAGAGCGACCGGTAAGCCCGCAGCAATTATGGGACAGGGGTTATTCATGGGCTCTAATGCCAGCTTCGGCATAATGGAAGCAATGCTCAGCAGTTCACCAATGGTAATACTTACCGACACTTCCGATGGTGGTTCGGCTCAACATCCAGCCAATCAATCCGGTGCCGGAGAATACGGCAGCATAGATTTGCCATCTATTTTTAAAGCCATGACCAAATATACAACTCTGGCAACTACTCCTAAAGAAGCTGTTATTGGAACTCAACTTGCTATTAAGCACAGTTCCAGCGGGCGACCGGGGCCTGCTTGTGTCGTTATGAGAAGCTCCTCCATTGGTGGAGAAGTAGATGTGGAATCACCTCCCTTTATACATTCAACCACAGGGTACTTAAATACAGCTAAACCCCAAAGTGCCCCTCAGGATATTGAAAAAGCTATAGAAATCCTCAGGGACGCCAAAAAACCTATTCTGGTTGCAGGAAACGGCGTCCATTTATCCAAGTCCCATGCACAACTACAACAATTGGCTGAACTTTGGGATATGCCTGTGGCTACGAGCTACAAAGGGAAAAGCGCTATCGCCGAAACCCATCCATTGTCAGTAGGCATGGTCGGAGTATACGGGCAGGCCGCAGCCAACAGCGCGGTCGGAGATTCAGATGTTGTAGTGATAGTTGGTGCCAAGCTGAGTCCTCAAGATACTGTAAGAGAGCGACCTGACGTTTTTGATCCCCATAGACAGAAAATAATACAAATAGACATCGACGACAGGAACGCAGGTTGGACTTTTCCGGTAGACCTAGGGTTAATAGGCGATGCTGGAGGTATACTTGGCCAACTAATAGAGGCGTCACCAGAAAAAGCATCCGAAAGTGCTCAAGGCAGGCAAGAATGGGCACAAGGGCTTGCACGCCGGAAGGAAACTCAACAATTTTATCTAGACCCGGCTATGAGCGTAGACTCTTCACCCATTACACCTCAAAGAGCAGTATCTATACTCCACGATAATTTACCAGAGGATACTGTTTTCGCCCTTGATGCCGGTAATAACCGTACTTGGATGGCCCATCTGTACCAGGCTAGACAGGCAAACACCTTTTTCTCACCTGGTGGAACTGCTGGAATGGGTTGGGGATTACCTGCTTCAGTAGCACTGAAACTGGTTTATCCTGACAGGCCAGTCGTTTGCGTAACCGGTGATGGCGGATACATGATGACTGTCAATGCCATATCTACTGCGGTTCAATACCACATTCCCATGATATGCGTGGTGTTTAATGACAACTCATTGGGGATGGTTAGACAGCATCAACCCGAAGATAAGAGAATAGCCTCTGAATTTGTTGAGACAGATAATTCTGCTATTGCTAAGGGAATGGGGGCTTTTGGCGTCCAAGTTAAGGATTCCCGAGACTTGCCAAATGCACTGAGAGAAGCTCAAAACTCCGGCTTACCTGCAGTAATAGATGTACTCATCGATCGAACTCCGAGCCCAGATGACTGGAGAGCAGATTTGAGGACTGCAGGTGAGACTTAAACACACGCGGCCACCAATTTAGAAATTATCCTAGAATCAATCAGATGGATCAAATATAGTGAGGTTCACGCATGACTACCTGGACGGATGCCCAACTAGATTCAATAGATAAAATGCTCAACCCAAAATCCATTGCCGTAGTAGGTGCGACACCTCGCATGCAATATGGAGGGCGTTTTCTTAACGCAGCACTAAAAGCCCAAGATCGTGTAAACGTGTATGCGGTAAACCCTCGATACGATGAAATTCAAGGCATAAAATCTTATCCTAGCGTAAGCGCTTTACCGGAGGCTCCTGACGTGGTAGGAGTGGTAGTACCTTACAATCAAGTACTTGACGTTTTACAAGAAAGCCATGCAAAAGGTACCAGAGCGGCAGTAGTCATATCAGCGGGGTTCTCTGAGAGAGGTGTTGATGATAGACGCGACCTGCAAGGAGAACTTGGTACATTTGCCAGGGAATCAGGATTACGCATCTGTGGGCCCAACTGTCTCGGTCTTGCTAACATCAAAGACGATATATGGGCTAGTTCATCCTCGAGGGGATCAGATGGAATCACTGGCCCGATAGGGTTGATTTGCCAGAGTGGTGCATCTGCCTTCGGACCATTTTTGACACGTGCTGTAGAAGCTGGGATAGGTTTCAGTCATATTATTTCTACAGGAAACGAAGCAGACCTTGATTTCTGTGATTTTGCAAGATATCTGATAGATGATGATTCAGTAAAGGTTATAGCTGGATTCGTAGAAGGTTTTAAGGACGCTAAAAAATTAACCGATGTCGCTAAATTAGCTGCGGCTAAAGCGAAACCTATAGTATTAATTAAAATAGGCAGATCTGATCTTGGAACTCGAGCAGCTCGATCACATACCGCCGCTCTGACAGGTATAGACGATAGATACGACGCTATGTTTGATCAATACGGCATAATACGAGTGCAAGGGTATGACGAACTTTTAGAAATATCCCAGTTGCTAGCCCATTCTCCGAAACCTACCCAGCCAGGTATCGCAGTAGTATCTCACTCTGGAGGTATTAGTTCCCTCACCGCAGACATGTGTGGGCAAGCGGGTCTAGACCTGCCCACCCTAACGGATGAGGCTAGAGACGGGATAAATGGGATTCTAAAAGGGTTTGGATGGGCCTCTAACCCGTCAGATGTGACGGGCTTTGCAAACAGTGACTCTTTCCCCGAAATCATGGCGCATATGTCTAATCAGCCAAATATTGGTAGTTTAGTAGTAGCAAGTGCAGGAGCAGATGACCAAGCGACACAAGTTATAGCACATAGAGACGACATACAGAAACAAGGGAAGGGAGTCGCGTTTTTATGGACAGGAACTAGGGGAGCCACAGCCGGGTTACAGAAACTAAAAGAGGCTAATGTACCGGTATTTTACGTTCCCGATAAACTCGCTCTAGGTCTAAGTACGTTACAAAAATACTACGCATGGCAGGAGACACATTCGAACCTCCCATTTCCAACCAACATACCGATAAATACAAAACAATCCCAAACTCTAGCTGAACTAAAACCACCGACATCTGACATATCCGCATTATCCGAACACCAAAGCAAGCAATTAATAAAAGCTTGGGACATACCAATTACGAATGAGACTCTTGTATCCACGTCAGCCGAAGCTGTTATGGTCGCCAATCAGATAGGATACCCTGTTGTTCTAAAAGTAGATTCCGCAAACATTCTGCATAAGACGGAGGCCGGAGTTCTGCAAGTTGGACTCGATAACGACACGCAAGTCACCGAGGCTTACGATGAAATCATGGCCAATGCTTTACGTCATACAACTCCGGAAGGAATTAATGGAGTTTTAGTTCAAGAAATGGTTTCTGGGGGGACTGAAGTAATAGTAGGGATATCCTACGATGACCAACTAGGGCCTGTATTACTCTTCGGCAGTGGCGGCATCATGGTAGAAGTATACAACGACGTTTCATTAAGTATATGCCCAATAGATATACATCAGGCCCGAGAGATGATCAACAAAGTAAAGGGTGCCAGAATGCTTGAGGGCTTTAGAGGAAGCCCTAAGGGGGACATAGAAGCATTGGCCAATACTCTAGTAAATGTCTCCCAACTAGCTGTCAACTTGGAGGGGCAACTGAGCGAACTCGATATCAATCCATTGATAGTCTTACCAGAAGGACAGGGCGTTAAAGCCGTAGATGCTTTAGCCTTGTTTTAATCGGCTATTCTCATCAAGGCTTACTTCAACATTACTGACCAGGTAGGTCTAGATATTTTGGATATATACTGGGATTTAGCCTGATTTATATCATTGAGGTCGACCTCATTGGGGTAATATCAGAGTACAACTAAGAGACTACACTAACTGCGTATAGTATAATCTGCAGAATTCAACAGTTTGATTGTGCGTATCATCAAAATCTACCTGATTAGTAGGAGGACACGTTGGTAGAGTCCTTGGAAATCCTCCATTTACGTGAAACGGACCAAGTTAAAATCCAATTGCATTCTTCCGGCGGTCTAGATTCTGCCCCACCTGTGGATTTTAAAAACCCCCTTGAAAAATCTGACTACGAGGAGATCAGTTGGTATTTTCAAGAATACTTTTCTGATCCTACAGGGGAAGGCTCAGCTCGATCAGAAGCTGTAGAAACTGGGTTAAGGAATCTGGGTAGGGTTTTATTTGAAAATACATTCAAAGGCAATGAAGAATCGTTTCAAATATACTCATCAGCCACCTCTAAAGGACTAGCCAACTGTACTCTAGCGATTGTTTCTGACCAACCGGACTTCCTCGGGTTGCCATGGGAGTTGATGAACGACCCAGACAACGGTTACTCATTTGCACAAATGGCATCAATTACGAGACGTGTTGAAGAAACCCAAACTGAAGTCGCAGAAGTTGCATATTTTACCGATCAATTCAATGTGTTGATAATTTCACCAATGCCAGATTCAGTTGCTGTCGGTTCTGGCGATGAAGAACTACCAAAGTACGGGCAACAGTCTACCGAAGCCTTGAACGTACTAGAATCCCTCAACATACAGGTAGAGCTGGACTATTTAAGACCACCGACATGGGCCGCTCTCCAAGAGCTTTTGGGAACTAAGCAAGATTATTATCATTTAGTACATTTTGACAGTATTTCACTAACAGCAAATGAAGATAGTTCGTTTCCGCTTATAACACTAGAAGACTCTTCCGGTGCAGCGGATCATATTCCGGTTACAGACGTAGCCAAATCATTTAAGAATGCCAACATACCAATAGTCCTCTTTTCTGGCGGCATTGGATCTATGACAGATCCAATCCTATGGTCGAGGACAGGCCAAATATTGTCACACGATGGAATCATGCAAACAGGGATACTCCCATATTCTATTCATGGGTCTACCCATATCGAATTTTTCTTGAGGGAGATTTATCAGAGTATAGCCACCGGGGATTTACTTTCGACGGCTATAACAAAAGCAAGAATTGGACTAATGAACGATCCTCATAGACTTACCATATCTGGCAAGAAACTCTCGTGGGATTGGATTTCCCCTCAGGCATTTCAATCAATTCATCACGCTCTACAGGCAATTGAAGAAGATCAACCCGATCCAACAGCACCTCCTGTTATTCAACCAGAGGAGGAACCAGATACCGGAACACCATTACCCGTAGCCGGACAATACGGGTTGATAGGAAGATCTGTAGAAATTCGACAGTTAGAGAGATTATTCGAGAATAACCCCGTGGTTCTTCTGACAGGACCCACCGGTAACGGCAAAACTGAACTTGCACTGGGGTTCGCGAGATGGGCTGAACGGACGTCTAACCAAACTCTTCCGGGTGGTGTCTTCTACTCTACATTTGAAGCATCCCATCCCACAGGATTAGAAAGGATAATCCACGAAATTGGGACTTCAGCCGCAGGATTACCGTTTGCGGATATGAACGCCCGTCAACAGCGGAACTGGGTAGCCGATTATCTTAAAACCAAACCTTCTCTTCTTATCTGGGATAATTTTCAGAACGTAGCAGGAAATCCCCTGCAAGATGGTAGTGGATTATTAACCCCCGACGAACAACGCGACTTAGATGAGTTTATCGCGGACGTAACCCAGAATACTTCAACCAGCCGCATATTGCTCGTCAGTAACGATTCCAATCTCTCATGGATGAAAAGCCAATACACAAGTCATTCGTTAGATGGATTAGACAAGAACGATCGGCTTCTCTTGGCCGCCCACATTATAGAAAAGACTGGAGTTGAAGCAGGACGCATAACTACCGAACTAACCGAATTGCTTAAACTACTTCAAGGTCATCCGCTTGCCATTCAAATAGCATTACCACTATTGAAACAAGTACCGATATCCACCTTAATATCAGAGATCCAAGGAAATATCGACGGCACAACTTTAAAAGACCAATTACCGGAATACCCATCGTACTTGAGTGCGGTTATGGAATATTCTTGGAGCAAAATGAGTCGCCGCAATCGCACCCACTTACCCATGCTCGCAATTTTTCAGAGGCGGGTAATGATGGATATTCTTAACCATATAACTCAGGAACCCGCCTACAAGAACGTAATGGGAGAAGAATTGGGGTGGGGAGCCTGTCGTACTATGTTACGCACCGCTTTAACAGACGGCTTTCTTGAACCAATTTCTCCAAGTGTTTACCAAATCCATCAGTCTATACCTCAATTCTTAGGACAAAAACTTACCCAACAATTACAGGGTCCCTCTGTACGTCAATTAGAATTAGAGTTTTTACGGGTATATGCCGATACAGCAGATTATTTCATGGAATCCCTTTACGAGAATCAAGCATCTGGG
This sequence comes from Chloroflexota bacterium, assembly GCA_002707185.1. The sequence continues at coordinate 6,966 of PAMF01000058.1, forward strand.
GTTACAGCAATACTGGCTGAGGAAGGCAACCTTACCCAGGCCATGGGGTTAGCTTTAGAAGCAGAGCAATGGGATAACGCACAACTCTTAGTCCAACCACTCGCGCAAGTCTACCGAATGCAAAAAAGGCACCCAGAACTTCAACGGTTACGTGCTCAACTACTGGAAGTAACCGGTGAAACAGCCTCGGATGCAATGGAAAAAGGAGCCGTAGAACTCTGGATTTATCTCAAGGGCACCGCGGCTAGTGAGGCGACCGAATTACTGGACATACCTAGAGCAGAAGAGCTAAACCAAGAGTTATTAGAATACCTGACTGCACAACCCGACGGGGGTGAGAACCCACAGACTGCAGCGGTATACCACCAATCAGCAGTAATAGCTTTGCGCCGGGGCAATTGGGACGAATCGGCCGGCTGGCTAGAAAAATCACTGGCTATTATTGAAGATGGAGAAGACCTTTCTTCTATTGCTGATGATTACTACCTATTCGGGCAACTACGCCAAAATCAACGGCTTTATACGGAAGCAAAGGATTGGTATAAAAAAGCACTAGACGCACACCAGAGAGTTCCAGATGAAGAAGAAATGGTTAAAGACTACCGAGCCCTAGGGACAATCTGCCAGCTAAAATTTGAATACCAAGAGGCTCAGAGCTGGTATTTTCGAGCCCGTGACATGGTAGAAGAAAGTAGAGATGAAGAAACTGCCATTCAGATATATCACCAACTTGGCACACTGCATCACGCTCAATACGAATTTGACGAAGCCAAGGAACTATATGAACAAGCCCTCCATTTAAGTGATCGAATGGGAAATAGAGAACAGATGATCACCGAATTCCATCACTTAGGGCTTTTAGCGCAAACTAGAGGCATTCTGTTTGATGAAGCGGAAGAATGGTATTTAATAGCTTTAGAATATCTAGAAACTCTTGGCGACCAGCGGGGTATGGGCGACGAAAGTCGCCAGCTTGGGGTACTTTTCCATGAACAAAAGAAATATGACGAAGCATTGGAATGGTATACACAAGCCCGTGACATTTTTGAACAGATGGGTGACATTCAGCGTTTGGCCAGGACCTACGGTCAGATAGGGATGGTTTACGAAGAAAAAGATGATGTAGAATCAGCCTTAGAATGGGTGTCTAGAACGTACAGATTAACGGTAGAGCATGAACTACCAGTAGTTATCCAGGTTAAAGCGCACCTTGGAAGGTTACGCGACAAAATAGGTCCTGATGAATTCAGCAAATGGTGGGAGACACATAATGAAGGGGAAGTCCCTACGGATCTAGATGTTGATACAAGCACCATATTCTGATCTATAAAGGAGATCCAATCATGAGCGTTGGCACATCAGTTCCTCTCCCAGCCTACACGATCGATCCGGCATTCATGGCACAAAAAGCCGAAGAACTCGGCTTTGATTCCATCTGGTATGCAGAACACCCAGTACTTCCAGTACACAGTCAAAGTCAATTCCCGAGTGGAGGACCAATCCCTGAGACATACGCCCATTTTGCAGATCCATATATAGCACTGGCCAGAGCCTCAGGAGTAACGAATCGAATTAAACTCGGTACCGGCATCACTTTGGTACCGGAACGTAATCCTCTCTTGTTAGCAGGTGAAATTGCCTCCTTAGACCGATTTAGTAACGGGCGTTTCCTATTCGGTATTGGTGCCGGATGGAACCGCGAAGAGACTGAACTAATGGGAGGTGATTTTGAACACCGTTGGTCCCAAGTAAGGGAGTCGATTCTGGCCATGAAGGAACTCTGGACACAAGAAGAGGCTGAATTTCACGGACGCTTCTATGATTTTCCGGCTGTAAAATGTAATCCAAAGCCAATTTCTCAGCCCCATCCGCCAGTCATACTCGGAGGCATGGCCAAGAATGTGTTACAAAGAGTAGTATCCTGGGGGGATGGATGGATGCCTAATCGAATAACCCCAGAAAAACTAGAAGAAGGCCGCAAAATATTAGACACATTAGCAGCAGAAAGAGGAAGGGACCCTGCATCCCTAACGATAACCGTCTACGGGCAACCAGCCAATCGAACTGAAATACAGAGTCTCCTGGATGCAGGCGCGAACCGAGTGGTTGTCAGACCTGAACATTGCCTGACCGAGACGGAAATGGGAGAACAATTAGAGAGAATGGCAGAAGCTGTCATTCGTTAACTATCATCTGGATCATACTACCCACAGCCAATTAATAAATACTCATCGGGGACAATATGGACAAAACGACGGAAATATTGAGTAAATACACGTGTGAGTTAACTTACGATCAATTGCCTCCTGAAGTAGTACAACAAGTTAAACGTACTCTGGTGGATACCTTCGGTTGTGCTATGGGTGGATACTTGTCTGAACCCGCAAAAATCGCACGGCGAATGGCTTCAGAAATATCAAGCACCTCCCCGTCTAGAATAATTGGCACCGAAGATTACAGTTCTATGGATTTAGCAGGATTCGCAAACGGCGTTATGGTACGGTATTTAGACTGCAACGATTCTTACTTTTCACCGGGGGGAGGGCATCCAAGTGATATGATTCCTGCTGCCCTGGCTGTTGCGGACACACTACATTCGACCGGTAAGGAGTTAATCACGGCCATTGTATTAGCGTACGAGGTATTTTGCAGGCTTTCAGATAAAGTAGAAGTGTCACATCTCGGGTGGGATCAAGGTTGTTTCAGCGTAATCGGAGCGGCTTGCGCGGCCGGTAAGATGATGGGGTTAAATGAAATCCAAATGGCCAACGCCATTTCCTTGTCACTTGCACCAAATTTACCCCTCCGAGTGACCAGAACCGGAGAGCTATCCATGTGGAAAGGTTGTGCTACAGCTAGCGCCACCAGAGCAGCGATTTTTGCTGCTCAACTCGCATCAGATGGTATGACCGGGCCTGGAGAGCCGTTCGATGGACCATCTGGGTTATGTCAACTGGCACTTGCAGGACAATCAATCACTCCCGATGTAATGGGCGGTGATAATGAACCATTTCGTATCATCAATACAACTGTCAAAAATTATCCATCCCAGATACATACTCAATCACCTATAGGATTAGCTCTGGAACTCCAACCCAAACTAAACACTGCAGATATAAAAAGCATCACAATCCATACTTACAGTAACGCCGTTAGTACTCCCTCAGATGCGCCTGAAAAATGGGCCCCGAAAACTCGAGAAAGTGCGGATCATAGTATACCGTTTACCGTAGCCGCCGCCTTGAGAGACGGACAAGTCACCCCAAACACATTCACCGATAGTAGTATCAGAGATACTACTATCGCCGAGATAATAGAAAAAATAACCCTCAAAGAAGATCCTAGTTTTACCTCGCGATATAGCGATGAATACAATTGTCATATGGAAATAACCACTCATTCAGGGGAAAGCCTCGTAGCAAAAACCTCGTTCCCCAAAGGGCATAAAAATAACCCGCTTGATGATGGAGAACTAGATGACAAGTTCTGCAAACTAGCCATACCAACATTAACCGAGGAACAATGTAAACAAGCCTTAACTATTCTGTGGGATTCAGAAAATCTTCCCAATTTAGACGGACTATTCGACTCACTAGTTGTCTGATGTACAACGCTTTAAGGAATAGGTCGAGTGGAAGAAAATAAATCAAGCGAATACCGGGATTTACTATGTAACCACCTGATGCTGCCAGAACACGAACAGGATATCGGGTTACTTGCCTTGTACATTGCCGGAGAGCACGATGAATCAATGGACGTGAAACTGCAAACCACCTATTTAGATTCATTAGCAGAACAAGTGAAAAAGAAAGTTACCTCAGCCTCAGATCAGTATCATTTGTTCAGGAGCGTTTCCAGTTTTCTTTTTGAGAAAATAGGGTTTGGTGGAAATACAGAGGATTATTACAACCCTAATAACAGCTTCTTGCACCAAGTTTTCCAGACTAAGCTAGGAATACCCATCACATTATCGATCTTATATATGTCGGTAAGCACTAGAGTTGGGCTACATTGTTACGGGGTAGGTCTGCCGGGACATTTCCTTGTTGGCCTTTCTGAACCCAATCTATATCTTGACCCATTCAACAAGGGATCTCTACTGTCCGCTACTGAGTGTAGAGCTCAAGTTATAGAAAATTTTGGTGGACAAGTGAAATGGCAAGAGGAGTTTTTGGCACCCTGCTCCAACAGGGAAATCTTATTTAGAATGTTAACAAATCTAAAGCAAATATACCTCGGAGTTCGTGAATATTCATCCTTAATCCTAGTCTTAGAGCGCCTATTAATACTGAATCCATCTATTTTCACAGTTCACAAAGAGTTAGCATGGTGCTACCTAAAAAGAGAAGATCCAACCACTGCATCGACATATCTCGATAAATACATAATGGGCGCAACTGCCCTCGGTAAAGGTAACGATGCGAAACAAGAGGCAAAAGACCTTTTAGAATCTTTTGGAGCTACTTAATACCCAAAAGGTTTATCAGAGCTGATGAGAGGTTACATGATTCCAGATAAGAGTAACGACGCTCACGATAATAACTCGTTAAGCGAACCCATTGAGGACGTGCCATCACTGCATTATCTAACATGCGAAATTTGTGGGAACACCATGGATGAACAGCATTGTAAGATCATATGCAAAAATTGCGGATACACTAGAGATTGTTCTGATCCGTAGAAAACTACTTCACAAATACTTTCATTATGTTTCAAATGGAAGTTTCAGTGTCCGATGCTAAAAAAGATTTTCAGTATAATTTTACTAAGGTAATGACATGCAAACGTCGGTACTTATACTCTATGATCCTAAAGACCCCACAATAATCAAGTTGGCGGATGGAATAGCCAAAGGAGTAGAGAAACACAATTCAACCCTAGCGATCTTAAAATCTATAGAGTCTGCTACTACCACTGATCTTATAGACTCCGATGCGATTATATTAGGTTCTCCAAATTGGAGTGGTATAACCGGAAGCTTTAAAGACTGGCTAGATAATCAGGGAGATCTATGGGAAGAAGGATGTTTGGCAGGAAAACCAGGCGCTGCATTTACATCTGGCAGGGGGAGGCACTCTGGATTAGAGATTACATTATTCCAGCTAATCCATTGGATGCTAGCCTGCGGGATGTTGATTGTAGGTTTGCCATGGTCAAATGCGATGAAGGAATCAGGCTCATACTACGGCGCAACCGCGACGGCCGGTGGAAACGAATCCGACTTAATGCAGGCCAAAGATCTAGGATTTAGAGTTTCGCAAATTGCAGCAAAATTAAAAATCCATAAACCAACTTAATTATATGCCCATTGCATCAAGGCCAACCCGAGACAAATCTTCATCCGCCTGACCACTAGGATATCCACCAACACCAATACCCCCTATGACCACTCCATTATTAATGATAACAAGACCACCTTGACCATGAGTCAATTGAGGGTCACCAAGTTCACTAATACTCCTCCCTTGACTGTGTAGTCTTTGAGCATTGGCACCTGAATCCGTCGCTAAAACAGCCGCCGTATAGGCCTTTCGAACTGCGTGTTTTCGACTAAATAGCCTCAAATCATCCATACTAAAATATGCCCTTAAATTACCGGTATCATCTACGATAGCCATCGCAACTGGTTCATCAGGAGTTTGAGACGCCTTCTCAATCATAGCATCCATAGCCGCAACGATTTGAGAGACATTTAATTTATTAGATTGATCCATCATTAAACCTCCGTTGATTTATTTGTTGTCACAGATATTTGATACATACGGTATTTGGTCATATACCGCTATAAGATCATTCCTGTTTATAAGGCCACCAATCTGGGTAATCTCTCAGCTTTAAATATTTAAAAAATCCTGGGTCCTTATCAACAACCAACTTCATTGCCGCTAAAATAGGTTCTCGGATTGAAAAATGGGCCAGATCCGATGTCCTCAACTTAAACAGATGATAACATTCTCGTAGATTACATAGAGCTACGAGGCGTCTATAATGTGCATGGGTTACTAAATATTGTGCTGCCCTGGGGGACACCTCAGAAATATCCGCATACGATGTGGCTACTTCCTCCATTAATTCGTCAAACCTCTCAGCAAGGCCCGCATCTATAAAAAGTTGCGGAATTCGATAACCATGGTCCACTGTTAAAGACTGCGGAAGGTATGACATCATACGGTGACGTTTGAATTCTCTGTAAGCCCCGTAATCCATTATAAATTCAAATGTATAATCTATTAATTCAAACTCGCGGATAGGCGCGTCATGAGGGCCCAATGCCTGCGTGCAATTATCGATTATCTGAAGGCGTTCCTCGGAGGTCATTGATCCCACACGAGTCTTTACGCGAGAGTAATCCTCACTAGATTGGCGATAAAGTAATCCTGCTACCAGCTTTTCTTCAGCCTGATCATCCGACTCCACCAAACTAACTATCGCGCTATTCATTGGATAGTCAGGTGCAACTTGGGTATCCAATTGTTCTATTAGATGACCCTGACTATTAACTGTTTCTTTAAGGTAAGGAATCTCATTCGCATATTTGATCAACGTCGGTGTAATAGACTGACTTTGGTCCCGTATTTCATACCCTAACTCACGCTCTTCTTCCAAGTCCGAAGATAACAACTTAGATATAGCGTGTTCGAGCACTCTAGCATTCGCTGTAATTCCAACGTTAGTTAAGCTTGATGCAGGTAGCAGCAAACGGCAACTGTCTGTTGCGAAACGACGTAACCTTAATTCATAGGCTGCATCCCGTTCATTTTCTCGCTTAGGGTAAATAGTCTTTAAATAAGACATACACAAATCTATGAATGATTGATACTCCTGAAACAACAAATCACAGGTTTGCTCATAAAGCTTTTTAAGATTCGCATTTTTGTTGATTTCAGGAGGAACGTAGTAATACCCCTCGGGAAACACTTGGTATCGAGAGGATTTCTCTGTATATGAAGCCAATCGGTTATCCTCGAGAGTATCACACGCTATACGGGATATATTCTCGATGGCCAAATGGAGAACTGCGTGCTCGGCAACCGATGAGTGACCATATCCTAATACCCATCGTTCATGAAAATCGGCGGCTTTATCTTGACTAACCTGCTCCGCAATCTCATCAAAAGACTCCGGGCGCCGTGACGTCATAGCAAATGCGACTGCAATTTGCTCTTCAGTTAATTTTTGAGCATCTAGAGGATATACACGTCTGGAATATCCTGAAGGAACAGGAATACTCATGAGATGGAATCTCAAACCTCGCTTTTAGACTACTAGAGTATATTTATACCAGTTCAGTGGTCGATTGAGATTTACACTAATGAACCAAATCCGTTAGGAGTTTCCACTTCAATCAATTGTATGGAATCACTGGGTATCGCATTCTCAAGTGCTTTGGTTAACTCTGAAACAGAGGATACCCGAGTACCCTCTATTCCATAAGACTCAAACAATTTAATAAAATCAGGATTAACCAAATCAGTTGCCATATTCCTACCCCCGAACCGATCCTTTTGGTATCCCTTTAGGACTCCCCAAGCATTGTCATTAAACATCAATATAATGGGACTAATCCCATATTGAACCGCAGTCCCTAATTCCTGAGCATTGTATTGAAACCCCCCATCGCCCGTAATACAAACTACCGGATCATTTGGCATCCCAACCTTAGCTCCAAGCGCTGCGGGAAATGCAAAGCCCAAACCAGCCCAACCATGGGGACCCATGAATTTTCGAGTTTGATTAACCTCCAGGCAACGTGCTGCTCTGCTCGCGGGTACAGTAGCATCTAGGGAAAAAATTGTATTATCCGGTGTAACAGAACGAATAGCCTCGAAAGTTTTAAGTTCGTTCCCCCAATTAGCTTGTAAAGCAGAATATGTCTGTTCTTTCAATGTGCTTAATTCATTTCTATATGTAGATCCCTTATCAACATCCTTACTTCCTATCCCGTCCAATAACTGAGTGGCAACAGCTTGAGAGCTAGCGGTAATCGGGATATCAGTTTGGTAATTTTTGCCTATCGAATCACCATCCATAAGCACATGGATTATAGTCTTGGGTAATTTCATACCAACACCAACAGTGGACCTGTAATAAAGAGTAGATCCTAAGACAAGAGCAACGTCACACGTACCAAGCCACTCCTGAACCGGATTGTCTCCCCAAATGCGCTGACCCAAAGATGTTCCCAGAGACAATGGATGATTCTCTGGGAAAGCTCCCTTTGCCCCATCACCTGTTACTACAGGCGCGCCCAACCTCTCCGCTAGCTTTATGATCTCTTCAGTCCCGCCCTGTGACTGTACTTCTTCACCGACGAATATTACGGGCCGTTTAGCAGCTATTAATGCTTCAAGCGCTTTCTCCACCATCACCGGATCACCTTGAGGTATGTTGGGTTGTCTGGGGGTAAGTATCTCTACTTCAGCCTGATATGCTAATAAGTCAGTGGGTAATTCAAGTTCTATCGGCCTAGGGCGACGTTCTTGAAACCGTTGAAAAGCCTCAACAAAGTGGTCAGGGATAGATTCTACTTGATCGATCAAGGCGTTCCAATCCGTCACTGACCTAAACATTCCAAGCTGATCTTTGGTTTCGTGTGTTGTTAATCTACCGCTGCCAATAAACTCCTGTTCAACATTAGTAGTAATTTGTAAAACGGAAGAACTAGAGAAATAAGCCTCTCCCATGGCACCCATAGAATCTGCCGCACCAGGACCAGTACTGGTAAGAAGTAATCCTGGCTTACCTGTGGCCCGGGAATAACCATCGGCCATGTAGCCACACCCCAATTCCAGTCTTCCTCCTATAAACCGAAGATTGCTTTGGTTATCAAACAAGGCATCGAAAAGGTCTAAAGTATGGACCGATATGATACCGAAAACAGTATCCACACCATGAACTTTTAACGACTCAACGACTGCCTGCCCTCCTGTTAACTTTGCCAACTTATCCCCTCAACATCAATTAAATTTCGTCACCGACAATTAGTTTTCTTATTTGGTATGACCTAAAATTACAGCTACTATAAAAGCAAGCTAACCGGGGTCTCTAGCAATTTCTTAATCTCTACTAAAAATTGCGCGGCTTCGGCCCCATCCGCAACTCTATGGTCAGTCGAAAGAGTTGCTTTCATTACTTGACCCACCGCAATCTGTCCATCCTTCACGACCGGTTGCTGTCTGACGGTGCCCACTGCCAAAACCGCAGCATGGGGAGGGAAAATTATAGCTGCAAAACTATCGACATCAAACATACCTAGATTGCTTACACTAAATGTGGTCCCACTATATTCCTCATTCCGGAGGGTGCCGTTATTTGCCCTGTCTATGAGGTCTTTACTAGCCGCGGCTATCTGTCTCAAACTTTTATTTCCACAGTCGTTTATACCCGGCACTATGAGACCCGCTTCTAAAGCTATTGCCATACCAATGTTTATACTCGAGTTTAACTGGAGATAGTTTTCCTGAAATGATCCATTAAACTTAGGATACTGTTCCAAAACGATTGAGGATGCTTTTAAAACCATGTCGTTGACGCTAACTCTATTATCTGCCGGAAAAGAATCATTAATATCCCTACGGAATTCCATGGCCTTACCCATGTCGATCTCTGCAGTAACGTAAAAATGGGGAGCCTCCCGCTTACTATCCGAAGTCACCTTGGCAATGACCTGTCTCATCCTGGACAGTTCTACTTTATCTCCGGATCCAACGCTTGATGGGATATTGGGTTGTTGGCCTGAAGTAGCAACCGGCGATACAAATTCTAGAACATCCTGTTCGGTTATACGGCCGCCTGGCCCAGTACCTGTTACAACAGCTAGATCTATGTTTTTCTCTTGCGCCAACCTACGTGCTATAGGAGAAGCCCTTAATCGAGTATCCTGAGGTGGCACAGGAGCGGTAGTCTCTCCAATATCATTTTGTTTCTGTGAAGTAGTAGCAACAGGAGTTACCGCATCTTCTGGATCATCAGTAGATGAAGTCGGTATTTCATCAAGCACTTCATCTGCCCCAGCGATAACAGCTATTAATTCTCCGACTGGAATTGATACTCCTTCATCAGCAATTATTCTACGAAGAACTCCCGATGTATAAGCCTCGAATTCGACCGTAGCTTTATCTGTTTCAATATCCGCGATAACCTCCCCTCTCGCTACTTCTTCCCCTTCGCCCTTATACCATTTGACAACTGTACCTTCTCTCATGTCATAACCCATTTGAGGCATAACTATGTTCGTTGCCAAGACTTCCTCCTATATGTACAGGATAATAATCCCGTTATTATCAGCTATTCTACAAGAATTGGATAATTACCTGATTCCAGCCACTGTTAAATTATATCAAGAACAACCATCTACGATGACTTCGTTAAGATCCTCCGCCCATCTGGAATTGCACAAGCATATGGTCTGGATCATACATATATAGACTTCTAACCCTACCAGAACTATCCGTGAAATCATCCCAGGACCCGGCGAGTTCATATCCACTTGATATGAGTCCCTCTGCTATAGACTTAGGATCGGAAACACTAAAAGCAATATGGCTAATCCCCACCTGATCAAGATGAATAGCTTGTCCGTTTGACTCCTCCCCCGGATGTGAAGTGAGTGTCAAAGTAGGATTTAGAGGGTTATCATTAAACCCTAAGCTAACCCAATGTCTAGTGCTGCGTTCAAGTTCATAGTTCCCTAATCTGGCGGTCTGAGTTCCTCCTTCAGTTATATCAGTAATTTTCTCTCCAAAGACTGTCATGCCAAGGGCATCCCGATAAAACTTCAGAGATTCTTCCATGTTCCTAACGCAAATACCAATATGGGAAATTTTATCTGCATCCATTTTTATCGCCTCAAGCTCATACTAGCTTATAGTAATAAATATCAACTAGATATAGGGACTGGTCCATGCTAGACCGTCTTGAAAATATTGTCAAAATACTATTTAAGAAGGTGAAGGGGATCAGATATCTATTATCGTTCTAAAATATTACGAGCAGCTTGAGCCACTCTTTCTGGATCCGGAATGGACATTTGTTCTAACGGATGAGAGTATGGAATCGGAACCTCTTCTCCGGCTATTCTTCCAACAGGTGCATCTAAGTAATCGAACGCTTCTTGTTGCACATTAGCTACTATTTCACCTGCGAAGCCGCCTAGCTGAGGGGCTTCTTCCACTACTAGAACGTTATGCGTTTTTTTCGCCGATTCCACCAGGGTAGGGATGTCCAGGGGACGAAGACACCGGAGATCAATAACCTCAGCGTCAATCCCATCCCGGGATAACAACTCAGCGGCAGCTTCACTCACTTGTACCATACGAGAATAACTAATAATACTTATGTCGTTCCCTGAACGTTTAACATCAGCCAAACCTATTGGTATTTTTTCTGATGTATCCGGAACTTCCCCACGAGTTCCATAAAGCAAGATATGTTCTACGAACAAAACGGGGTCTTCCAAATCTCGACAACTTCTGAACAATCCCAATACATCACGAGGAGTTGAAGGTACTACCACCTGCAACCCGGGAACCGACGCATACCAACCTTCAAAACATTGGGAATGAGTGGAAGCAACCCCAGCTCCTCCACCTGTAACCGTTCGGACAATAAGCGGAGCAGTAAATTGACCATTCGACATATAACGTATCTTCGCCGCATGATTAACAATTTGATCTGCAGCCAACAGACTAAAATTTATTGTCATTAATTCGACGATAGGCCTGAGGCCAGCCATCGCTGCCCCAATTCCTGCACCGGTAAATGCTGATTCTGATAGGGGGGAATCTTTTATTCGACGCTTGCCGTATTCATCCCAAAATCCCTTCGTTACGGCAAATGCTCCTCCATAAGGCCCAATGTCTTCACCGATTAGAAAAGTCCTTTCGTCTTCGTCCAAAGCTTCTTTTAAGGCCTGACTAACCGCTTCGCGGTATGTAATTACTGACATACCCGACCCCTTTTACTCATTGTAAACACCCTTGTACAGGTCTTCAGGAACTGGGAAAGGGCTGTTACCGGCAAATTCGGCCGCTGCCACTATCTCATCGTCGACCGAAGAATTAATTTCATCAATCTCTTCTTCAGAGATCAAACCCTCTCCAATAAGCCATTCTTGATATCGGGGTAGAGGATCGAGCCCTTCCCAATATTTAACTTCTTCGTCAGGCCTATAATCAGCGGGATCAGCAACAGAGTGCCCCCTAAGCCTATAGGTATGCGCTTCTATGAATAACGGACCTTTCCCTGACCTGACGTGGTCTGTGGCCTTCAACATCAATTCCCGTACAGCCAGCACATCATTACCATCTACCTGATAACTTGCCATACCAAAGGCGTCAGCCATTTTATATATCTCTTTGTACATATGCAAAGTAGTTGAGGCAGGAGCTCCCATCCCGTACAGGTTATTCTCACAGAAAAATATAATCGGGAGGTCCCAAATGGACGCCAGATTCATTGATTCGTGGAATTCGCCCTCGTTGATAGCTCCATCACCCATAAAACAGAGAGTAACTCTTTTTTCATCTCTATATTGACTTGCCAATGCTAACCCCGTCGCAATCGGTAATTGGCCACCCACTATAGCGTAACCGCCCATGAAATTTTTCGCAGCATCAAAAAGATGCATCGACCCACCCTTACCTCCGCTACAACCGGTAGATTTTCCGAACAGTTCAGCCATAGCCTCATTAGCACTAATGCCTCTTGCCAGTGCCTGACCGTGGTCCCTGTAATGGGTCACTATGTAATCTTCGGGGGTGAGCGTAGACATAGCCCCAACTGCTATTGCTTCTTCACCAGAATAGACATGCAGAAATCCACGGATGTTGCCGCGGGTATACTGGCGTTCACTCTCACGCTCAAACTCCCTTATCAAGCGCATCTGCCGGTATAAATCCACTAGCTGAACTTTTCCTAAATCTTTATCCGGGGATGTAGACAATTGCTCCCACCTTTTTAAATGCAACGTTGCAATCAGTTGCCTTACATGTGTAATGCTTTACCCTGGGCGTCTAACGCGGCCTCTTTGAGCATTTCAGATATGGTCGGATGCGGATGTACAGCCCATCCAACTTCATTGACAGTGCCCTCAAGGAGCTTAGTCAGAGCCAGCTCTCCCAGTAATTCGGTAACTTCAGGGCCTATCATGTGGCCGCCCAATAACTCGCCGTATTTGGCATCTACTACCAGTTTGATCATACCCTCAGTCTCACCCATTGCCAATGCCTTACCGTTTGCTTGGACGTTGAATTTCCCAACGTTAACCTCGAATCCCTGTTCTATTGCTTGCTGTTCTGTTAAACCAAAACTTGCGATTTGAGGCTGGCAATAAGTCGCACGCGGCATTAAGGCATAGTCTAGAGGTTGAGTCTCTAATCCTGCTATATGATCAGCCGCGGTCAGGCCTTGAGCTGATGCGACATGGGCCAGAGCCATCTTGCCAGTTACATCGCCTATAGCATATATACCAGGTATGTTAGTTTCCATATTGTCGCCAACATTGATGAATCCTCGATTGGTCTCAACACCTATATTATCCAATCCAAGGTTCTCACTGTTAGGTTGCACTCCAATAGCCGCGAGGACCTTACCACAAGAAATGGATTCCTTGACTCCATCTTTTTCTAAGGTAACTGACAATTCTCCGCCGTCTTCATTTACACCGGTTACACCGGTACCCGTCATTACAGTTATTCCTCGGCGCGCAAAGGAACGTTCAAGTTGTTGGCTAACCTCACTATCTTCGGTTGGCACTAAAGAAGGCAACAATTCAACAATTGTCACACTGACGCCATAGGTATGATACAGATAAGCGAATTCAACACCTATAGCTCCGCCACCAACGATAACCATAGATGATGGCAATTCCTTTAATATGATTGATTCCCGACTACTGATAATTTTGTCTCCATCTATTGGCAATGACGGGATACTCCGCGGAGTAGAACCTGTGGCAATAATTATGTTTTTGGCTTGTAACCGAGTCCCGTCATCTCCGACACTAACGACGCCGTTACCAGATAACCTACCCTCACCTGTAATGTGATCTACATTGTTCTTCCTAAGCAGATATGATACTCCCCTCACATTCCGGTCAACCACGCTACGACTACGATCTACTGCCGAACCATAATCTGCATGGAAATTATCGAAACTTAACCCAAATTCCTCAGACCTCTGGAAATAGGATACAACTTCAGCGTTTTTTAGAAGAGCTTTACTGGGAATACAACCCCAGTTTAAGCAGACACCACCTAGTGCTTCTTTCTCAACAATCGCCGTTTTAAGGCCAAGCTGACCGCACCTGATAGCGGATACATATCCGCCCGGGCCGGCTCCGATGACCACTACATCATAGTCTGATTCCATTTGCATCCCAATTATTAATATGACCTAAGTAACCCAGTCTCAATTCGAACCGTGGGTATAATTGTTATTGAGTCCAGCCATTATACAAGTGGGCTCAGACGACCACAAGTTACAGAACGACTGATATTCTGCTGTTGAACTTGGATTCATGTCAGGTTTCAATTATAGTAATTGCTCGCGGTATACCGGAGCAATTAATTGATTAAACCAGAAGTTAAAAAAGGTGACCACATAACCCTAACCTTAACCTCTTGGGGCCGGTTGGGAGAAGCAATGGCTCAGCACGAAGATCTAGATGTGTTCGTGTTAGGAGGGATTCCCGGTGAAACAGTAACAGCTGAAATCCTTCGTATATACAGAAGATATATGACAGCCCAGGTGGTACAAGTTATTGATCGCTCAGAGTACAGAACAGATCCTCCGTGCCCATACTATGGAGATTGTACCGGGTGTCAATGGCAGCACGTGAAATACAGCGAGCAATTAAATAGTAAGCACCGCAGGGTTTCCGATGCTCTTGGTAGAATAGCCGGTCTTTTTAACCAAAATATTCATCCGGTCATACCTTCTCCAAACGAATATGAATACCGCAACCACGCCAGATTCACCGTAGGTCCATCCGGTTCTCTAGGATTCGTGAATAGAGAAACTCGGCAATTCGTGAAAATCGATTCTTGTATGCTGATGCATAAGAAAATTAACGATATTTTAGGCCAACTCCAGGGACATTGCATTGAAACCACTCAGTTGGCAATAAGGGCCGGAAAGTATACTGGTGATTTTTTAATTCAACCAACATTGAAGAATCCCCAGATTTCAGTAGTGACAGGGCAGAAACATTATTTAGAATCCGTTGGCACTACCTCTTTTCAAGTAGCATCTCCTTCATTTTTTCAGGTCAATGTTGAACAAGCGGCCCAAATAATTAATATTTTACGCCAGACTCTTAATTTGAGAGGCGATGAAATACTTGTGGACGCCTACGCAGGAGTAGGGACCCTAGCTATTCTATTGGCACCGTTCGTGAAAACAGTGTTGGCCATTGAAGAATCAAGTGCAGCAATAAAAGACGCACACCTGAATGCTTCCACGGTGACTAATATTTCATTTCTTGAAGGTAAGACAGAAGAAGTCTTGTTTAAGTTAGAATACGTCCCTGACGTGGTAGTACTGGATCCGCCGCGAAAAGGCTGCGAGGCTAATGCGTTAGCTAGTCTAATTAATATTAGGCCGCCAAGAATTGCTTATGTTTCATGTGATCCTGACAGCCTCGCTCGTGACCTCAAAATATTGGTTGAGGGCGGATATTCACTGCAACAGATACAGCCATTAGATATGTTTCCACAAACTCATCACATAGAGTGTATTGCCTCTCTAACATACGACCAGATAACACCCAAAATTATATTGGCATCCGGTTCACCCCGACGGCTTGATCTCTTATCGCAAATGAACCTTAATTTTCAAGTTATTTCATCCGATATACCAGAATACCATCTGGAGAATGAATCAGCTGAAGAAATGACTCGTCGGCTGTCATTTGAAAAGGCTTCCGCAGTTTCTCAAGACGTTACTGAGGGTTATGTCATTGGAGCCGATAGTACAGTGGTCTGGCAAGACTTGCCAATAGGTAAACCCACCGATATCGACGACGCCCGTCGGATGCTCCGTGAACTTCGGGGTACCAAGCATGAAGTTACAACAGGAGTCACCATTATTGAAGTTAAATCTGGCCGTCATATTACTGATTCTATGACCAGTAACATCACGCTAAGAGAATATTCAGACCAGGAGATTGAAGAATCAATAGGCAGGGGAACCCCCATGGATAAAGCCGGAGCTTACGCTATCCAAGACGAACTCTTCAAACCCGGAGAAATGACTAATGGATGTTACACCAATGTCATAGGGTTGCCTTTATGCAGGTTAAACGAGATGTTTACGAAATTTGGAGTGGAGCTACCGACTGGACCAAATATAGAATCAACGATCAATTGCCGTATCCAATGTCCTTTCCAAGGTAACAGTAAACTTTGAACCTATTTGGAATGGGCATAACCGAAATGGCTATCATTTTTTTGGTGACATTTCTAGCACTTGGCCCGAATCGATCTATAGATATGGCGCGAACCCTGGGTAAAGTCCTAGGTGAGATTAAACGGACTGTTAACGAAGTAATTTCAGCCACTAACATTAACTCTGACGTGACCACAAATCAAACAGTGAACAGTGATAAAAACAGCCAACGTGACGAAGAGACTCCTCAATGAACCAAGGAGAACTCACCTTTGGGCAACACCTGCAGGAGTTGAGAAAAAGATTACTTTACTCGCTGATCTCGGTCGTAGGGGGAACTGCAATAGCGTTCCCGTTTTGGGAAAAAATTGTAGTTTGGCTTAAAAGGCCTGCCCAAGCCCTAAATAACGGTGAAGGCGTACCGCTAATAGCTACGCAAGTAACAGAAGCGTTTACTACTAGTTTTAGAGTATCCATACTTGCCGGGCTTATCCTAGCATTCCCCGTAGTCCTCTACCAAGTAATTCGATTTGTAGCCCCGGGTTTAACAAGAAACGAACAGCGATATTTATTGGCCTTTCTTCCCGCGGTATTACTAATATTTCTAGCAGGAGTTTCCTTCGGGTATTTGGTTTTAACACCCCAAGCATTACCATTTTTGTTGAGCTTTGGCGGGGAAGTAGTACAACCTCAGATCAGAGTTAGCAGTTATGTGGATGTAATGGTAAGACTACTTTTTTGGATGGGTATAGTTTTTGAAACACCACTGATTATGTTGCTCTTATCTCGCCTGGGTATAGCTAATGCTAGATTGTTCTCTCGGTTCAGACGATACTGGATAGTATTGGCGTTCATACTGGGTGCAGTTATTACCCCAACCGTAGATCCAGTCAATCAAACTCTTGTAGCCATACCACTGTTAGTACTTTACGAAGTAGGTATAGGATTAGTCCGTCTATTAGGCAAAAAGCCTCCGAAAACCCAATAGGCTTAGTCGTAAAAAGAGCCTGGCAATAGTACCAAGCTCATCAAAGCAATTTCTTCGAGAACGTTAAACTTATCCACCCATTTACAAGAGCAATATCCGATTGATTTTACTCAACTAATATTAACTCTTATCATTTTTTTCGTCTTCACCAGTAACTGAACTTTTGAACGTTCGTATGCCTTTTCCTAAGGAGGATCCTATTTCAGGTAACCTCTTCGCTCCAAATACGAATAGCAATATCACTAAGATTACTATTATCCATTCCGGCCCAGGACGAAACATATTATCTCCATAAAGAACTACCGATTATCCCAATCATAACAAAAAGCTTTGTTACGAACAATTACTTTAGGTGTCAGTTGAAGTTATTGCTATATAACCACATCTGTTGATGATTTATTTGTCTATCTACACGCGAACTACACCTGAAATATGTATCGGCTAATTTATATGGGGGCGATCGCTCTTTTAAATTATACATAAGCAAGTCAGTATATGTCCCCATTATCAGTGGCATCGACATGTTGACCCGTCATTGCTATCGTTATAAACTGAACGGAAATCGCATCATGACACCACAGTTCTGATGTCTTTAGCAAACTGATGGTCCGATTTGGAGGATAATATGGCCGAACCTATTGAGGTAAGCGAAACTACTTGGGACGACGAAGTAATGAATTCCGAGTTGCCGGTTTTAGTGGATTTCTGGGCAGAATGGTGCGGCCCTTGTAAGATGATCGCCCCAGCCATCCATGATCTGGCCGTTGAATATGGTGGAAAACTCAACGTTGCCAAAGTTGACGTAGATAATGCTCCTAATATTGCAATGAAATACGGAGTACGCAGTATCCCCGCACTAATATTTTTCAAAGACGGCAAACCAGTAGATCAGATCATAGGCGCGGTACCTAAAGGCGCTTTAAAGAAAAAAATTGACTCTGTTCTAGACAGTTAATCAACCANTATCCGGGGGAGTGGATGGGGCCCGGTGGCTCTTGCGGACTTCAAATCCGTTGTGCCTCGTGACGAGCGGGGTAGGTGGGTTCGACTCCCTCGCACTCCCGCCACCTATGTTAAATACAAAACCCGATAAAGAATGACCCTCGGCTGAAATTGTAGAGGGTCTTAGTTTTGAACCATGCTTAAAAAGTGCCCGAGTTTATAGACTTTCTTGCACAATGTACTAGAGACACCATAGGCTAATTCATTTACATGTTTGGTAGTAAATTCCATACGCAATTAGTTACGGGAATTTTCATAACCTTCTTAGTCACTCTGGGAGGAATTAGCTTGGCTTGTACACCCGTGCCAATTTTTACTGAAAACGAAGTTAAAGAATTAATTTGGCACTGGGAACAAGATCAATTGTTAAGAATAGGCAAAGAAGATCACTCCAAATCTGCGGAACTTCGGGATAGCATGTGTTGGCAGAACAAAGCACGCTATTGGTACCATGGCGATCGCTTTACTGCTGATAACCCTTTAATAACATCCGATTATGGCTTTAAGCCGAACGGTCTGTGGTTTGCGTCTATCACTACGACCTGGAATATTCCAGAAGAACATAGAGATTCTGCTCGTGTAGCGTACGATTGGATTAGCGACAAAAATGCTCTCAGTAATGGGGAAATTCATAGGAAATGTCTATATCTGGTAAACGACAAGACTGGGGATGTAAGACCTGCAGCGATAGACTAACATCGGAACCGCAACCAGAAAATTTCAGTCGGTTTTTTACCAATTGGCGAGAAAATAAAGAACCCGCAAACGTTATGATTGGACAAATGCCTTGATGGCATGTAGACACTTTTAGATGATTGAGATATCTCCATATTTACATGTTCAAAATATTGCTCTTCGAGTTTTACGAGATATCGTACCTTTCATAAAATCAGGAACTAGGGAATGCAGTATTGCGGATATATGCACTCGACTGTTAGAGCAATATGGCGCCAAAGATTCCTGGTATCACAATGTTCCCGCTCTGGTTCTAGTAGGCGAACGCACCACCCTTTCAGTAACAGGTAAGGAATACCGTCCATCAGATGTTGCTATACGCTCCTATGATTTGGTCACCATTGATCTCAGCCCAACGATCAATGATTTCTGGGGAGATTGTGCCCGCTCATATATCGTATCATCCGGAAGTGTTAAACCAATCGCAAAAAGTTCTTACTTATACCATGGTCTACGTACTGAGAGAGAGTTGCATTCTCTCATGAGGGAAATAGCCACCCCTGAAACCAGCATGCATCAACTCCATAGTATTTTCAATGAATCCATAGAAACCAGGGGATACAAGAACCTCGATTTTCGCGGTAACCTTGGTCATACTATCGAAAGACATTTGGACGAGCGGCGATATATCGAAGCAAATAACCAGATATTGCTTGGTAATTGCGATATGTTCACTTTTGAACCTCACATATGCCGTACTGATGAGAACTGGGGATTTAAAATGGAGAATATTTATTACTTTGAGAATGATACGGCTATTCCTCTTGGATCTCCCCAATTATTAGGAGCAGTTCCATAGATTCCTGATTTCAGTAGTAGATTCCATATTTCTGCTAGTATTTCTCCCCTCTATCTCGAAGAAAATCCCTTTTATTTTAGTGCAATGGGGATAATTTATAGCTAAAGTTGGCTTTGAACCTCACCGTTTTAAATGACTTTAGATGTTATGGTACAATTTGCCGATTATGACAACCCATTAAGTCATTAGGAGTCCGACACGGAAACTACTGCTAAAATTGGATTAACAGGCGTAGAACTTCCAGTTGTTCGAAAAGGGTCAGGACCTCATCTACTCCTTCTACACGGTGGCGACGGACCCATCGACCGGTTGCCATTCGCGGATAGATTAGCGGAAAGGTACGAGGTCATACAACCAGTACATCCTGGGTTCGCCGGTACTCCAATACCTGAACACTTTGATAATATTCAAGATTTGATCTTTCTTTATCTCGATCTGATTGACGAATTGAACTTAGAAAATACTATCCTCGCGGGATTTTCTATGGGAGGATGGCTCGCGGCTGAAATCGCCGCGATCAATACCAAGAGATTCTCCAAACTGGTTCTGGTTGATTCAGTAGGTATTAAGCCCGGCGGGCCATTCGACCGCGACATAGCCGACGTGTTTGCAATATCACCTAATGAGCATACAAGAATTAG
>PAMF01000059.1 GCA_002707185.1 Chloroflexota bacterium
CCCTGCCTTGGACCGACTGGCCCGATTGGAATAAGGTCACCAGAGCCATGGAACAGGCACAGACTATTTATACTCCCGGTAAGACTTTGGCTTATCATCCCATAAACTACGGGTGGGTGATAGCAGAGATAGTTCGTCGGGTAGATGGACGGACTTTTGATAGGTTTATAGCCGAAGAATTAGCCACTAAGTTGAGCATGGATAATACTTATGTTGGGCTGCCTTTCGGATTAGAAAGACGAGTGTCGCCCATACATTTAATGGAAGAAGATGCCGACATTAGTGGTTACAGCAGTACATTTAGTGAACCGACAGTACTGAGATCGGTAGTCCCTGGAGCTAATGGGGTTGCGACTGCAGGAGATTTGGCCAGATTTTATGCAATGATGGAGCGTAAGGGTTCATTGGATGGCTCTATAGTAATACAGTCAGCTACCGTGGATGAAGCTGTTCAATTTCAGGTCGAGGGAGTGGACAAGTCAACAGGGGCATTTGCCCAGCGTTCTCTTGGTCTGGCTTTGGCTGACGAGAGAATGGGTAAATCTGTGACCAACCCTCTAAGTACGTTTGGTCATGGAGGTGCGGGTACATCGATCGGTTGGGCGGACTTAGATTCGGGTTTAGCGGTGGGTTATATAACCAATGGATTTAGAGGTACTCTTTCGAATAATGCCAGGTTGGCTGAAGTTTCACAATCTATTAGAGATGCTTGTATATAACCTATATGGGTTTCTGATAACGGAATAATTGTAATTCTTAGTACGACTCGTGAATATTGGCTAGTGAATATTAAGGTTCCATCAGCCAATCATGGTACCGTTGGCTATTTTAATATAAGTGACCGCTATAGCAATTGCACAGGAGGAGGATGGCTATGAAATTTGGGATTTATAGTTCTATTGCTGATCCACCTGCAGGTGCAAATCTGGCCTTGAAAGTTGAAGAGGTTGTGGCGGAAGCCAAGCTTGCTGAGGCGGTCGGCTTCGACTCGTGTTTCTTTGGCGAACACCACCAAGATAAGGACGGATTCTTGCCGTCCCCGCTAATAGTCGCGTCTGCCGTCGCGGCACAAACCACTACATTGAATCTGGGTACCTCTGTGATTTTGCTCCCGCTGCATCATCCTGTGAAGCTTGCCGAAGAAGTCATTACGTTAGATATAGTATCTAGAGGTCGCTTTATTCTTGGCGTGGGTCTTGGTTATCAACCAGTAGACTTTCGTACCTTTGATATTCCTATAGAAAGTCGAGTAAGCCGCTTTGAAGAAGAAATTGAAATAATTCGCCAATGTTGGTCAGGAGAACGATTCAATTTCTCTGGAGAGCATTTTAACCTGGAAGATGTTGCCATCAGACCTCTCCCATATTCAGATCCTTCTCCACGGCTATGGATAGGAGCTAGCAGGGCCCCAGGCGCCCGACGAGCGGGGGTAATTGCTGATGGATTTGTGGCTGGGCCTAGTACGGACTTGAAAAGCACCGTTTCCCTGACGTCGGTTTACAATGATGCGGCTCAATTGTCAGGTAAAAACCCTGTTTTATGCTTGATGAGAGATTCATGGGTGTCCCGGACGCGAGCTGAAGCGGAACGGGTTTATGGACCGGAGGTAATTGATGCCTATAAATATTACTGGCGAAACGGCCTAAACGAATTTAGGCAATATCGTTCGGAATCTGAAATTAATATGGCGAATATGGCCCCTGATAGGCTTATCATTGGAGAACCTCAAGAAGTAGTGGAGGATTTTCATCGCTGGAAGGAAGCCACGGGAGCGGATTATTTCCTGTTGCGCCTGCGTCATGCTCATTCAGGAGGGCCTTCTCACGAACGTATCTTGGAAGCTATCCAATTATTTGGCGAGGAAGTGATTCCTCACTGCCAGTAATCTAGTAGACTAAGTGTAGCTAATTAAGGAGGATTGAATATGCCACGTTTCCCAATAGCTTCTCGGGAGGCCGTCCCACAGGATCAGGTAGACGCTTTTGACTCTATAGTATCGTCTAGAGGTGGTGAAGTGCCAGAATTTGGGCCTGTCGCTGTCCAACTTCATGTTCCAGAGATAGCTCAGAGAGGAGAAATTCTGAGAGCTTATCTTCGAGCTGAAGGTTCGACACTTTCCGATCCTGTGGCGGAATTGGCTATGATCACTACTGCCCGGGAGCTGGATTGCCAGTTCATATGGCATGCCCATGCTGCGGCTGGTCGACGTGCAGGCCTGAGTGATGCACTGGTAGATGCTCTTAGGGATAAAAAAGATCTGCCCCAACTGTCTGCATCCGAGTCGGCGGTGATCAACTATGGACGTGAATTTTTCCGTACCCGGCGTGTATCACAGTCAACTTTTGACGCTGCTTTAGCCGAATTCGGGGAAAGAGGTTTGGTTGAGTTAACCAATCTGATGGGATATTATTCCGTCCTTGCTTTTAATATCAACGCGTTCGAGCAAATGCCACCAGCCTCTGACGAACCGTTCTTGCCTGTATAATTTCCGTATAGTTCCATTAACTAATCAGCTGGTAAGAGATAATTTAGCTTAATCTGTAGGATTACTTAAAGGGGAGTACTGGAGGATATATTTCTCCTGATCCGCTATGTCTATCGCCCCGGGACGTGATATTCGTACTTGGATTATAGCTTTGTCGTTCGGAATGCCCAGTTCAATTAAGAGCAGAGCTGCTATAGTCCCGGATCGACCTAGTCCTCCCTTGCAATGGACTAGTATGTGTTCTCCCTGGTGAATTCTATCAACTATATTTTGAACGACTTTGATCCAGGAATTATCGAATGATATATCAGGGCCATTCATATCTTTTATCGGTAGATGAATCCATTCCAAACCCCTGTCAATAATAGCTTCACCAATCATATCCACCTTGTTGATGGTCAGTTCATCACTTGGCATTAGGGTGATAATTGTAGTTGGCCCAAATTTGTCCCGAATGCGATCGAGGTCTAGAAAGAGGTCTCTGTTCCAAGTCCATCCGAAGGTTGACCGACTTTTCTTCCCCGG
The DNA here is from genome assembly GCA_002707185.1 of Chloroflexota bacterium. The sequence continues at coordinate 3,011 of PAMF01000059.1, forward strand.
GCAAATACAAATACCGATTTTACCCGGATAATTCGCATGAATTATCTCTGTGATGTGGATAGGATGTGTCAGGCTAGTTCTACTTGTTATGACTGTACCTCTGCTTCTTGTATATGATAGGAGCGATTCTTCTGTTGATATTGTATAGCTATATTATATGAGTTGCATAAATTCTTCTGTTGAGTAGCAAGGTCTCGGTGTATGAGGATTTAAAAATTAGGGCTTCAGTATCAGTCAAATCTATAAGTGGCTGGATTTGGACGTGTGGGTAGTAGATATATATCCCGCTTTCGGTGACCGCTTGATGGTATTATTGGATGACAAGCAAAAATATATGTTGGCTCTAGGAGTGGCTCTATGGACGTCGGGATGATGATGATATGTTCTAGTTACGGGTGGGATGAAGGATCCGACCGGCAGATGTGGGACGAGGAGTTGAGGCTATGTGAAATAGCAGCTGATGAAGGTTTTGACTGTCTTTGGTCTGCAGAACACCATTTCAATGATTATTCTTTCGTTCCAGATAACATACATTTGATGACTCATTTAGCCGCAAAACATCCGAATATTGATGTCGGGACCGCTGCAGTTATTCTTCCCTGGCATGATCCTTTGCGAGTAGCGGAGAATGCTGCGGTTCTTGATTTATTGAGCCAGGGACGGCTTAGACTGGGTTTTGGACGCGGGCTTGCCCGTCGGGAATTTGAAACCTTCCGGCTTAGTATGGATGAATCACGTGGTCGTTTTGACGAAGCTGCTCCGATGATTGTAGATGCTCTTAAAACGGGGTTTATTGAAGGTAATGGGCAGTATTATAAGCAACCTAGAACGGAGATAAGACCGAGGCCTGAGTATTCGTTTGACGGTAGGATTTACGCTGTAGCATCCAGTGAGGAATCGGTTGCATCGGCTGCTAAATTGGGGGCCCATATCGTGATGTTTGCGGATCGCCCGTGGGAAATGCGATTACCCACTATAGAGCGTGGCAGGGCATTGCACCGAGAATACCATGGTACAGAGCCGCCTGATGTAATGTTAACTGAATTTGTAATATGTGGAACTGATCTTGAGCAGTGTGAAGAGGAAGCTCGTCAGTACCAGGGGAAGTTTGTAGAAAGTAATTTTTATCATTACGAATTTCTGGGTGAACATTTCAAGTCAGTCAAGGGGTACGACTCGTATCAACAGAAAGCGGAGATAGCCAGATCTGCCGGTCTGGAAGGCGCAGTAGATGGGTTCATGAAGGCTGCTAGTTGGGGGACTCCCGATAAGATACTTCGTGGATTGGAGGAGCGCAAAGAATTATTAGGTAGCTTTGAGCTCAACGTTGCTTTCAGATTCGGAGGGACTCCCTATGAGGTGGCGGAGAGGGGCTTGAAGCTTTTCGCTAAAGAAGTATTGCCGGTGTTGAAATCCTGGTGATATTCAGCTACACGAGTTCTGAATTTGGTCAATATGATGTAATGACGGCTAGGAGATATATCAACTATAAATAGTGATGGGGTGTAGATTAATATGACTTCAAACATTTCACAAACTGCTGTTTCCAGATCGGGTATTAGGAAGATTGTTATCGACTCCGAAAGGTCTGAGTCCGTAACTTTTGAAGGGACCAGCTTCGGACCAGTTGGTCAGTATGAAAAAATCCGAGGTGTAGCTTATGGTGAACTGGATCCTTCGGATCCCCTGAATACCGTGATAACCGACATTGAATATGCGGCCCTTAATCCTCAGGGCATGATCGATTATTCCATGGATATTTTCATACTCAAGCCAAAGGATCTGAGGAAAGGTAACCATCGTGTCTTATTTGATTTCAATAACCGTGGACAAATGCGGGTTGGAAAGCTAAATGATGCCGTTCTGACAAATGATCCGACTACGTCTGATGACGCTGGGACAGGCTTTATCATGAACCTGGGATATACAGTGGTTTCCAACGGATGGGATGCCGGTGCTAGTGGATTCCATAGTATGAAAATAAATGTACCTACAGCTACGATATCTGGTGATCAAATTAGCGGACCATCTTATGAATATATAGTGTTTGATAATAGTACTAGTTCTACCTATGCTCTTGCTTATCAGGCGGATAACTCGAATAAATCCGAGGCTACTCTTACTGTTCGCTCCCGTCTAGATGATGATCCAATCAAAGTTCCGGACAACGGATGGGACTACGCCTCTAGTGAGAGAACTGCTATTAGACTTTTACCGGAAGGTACGCAGTTCAAGCAAAGTTACATATACGAATTCACCTACACGGCTATAGACCCTCTGATATCTGGTATAGGACTAGCCGCTACCCGAGACTTCGTCTCTTTTTTGAGGCACGGAACCAGTCAGGAAGGTAATCCTCTAGCCGGAGATGTGGAATACACGTTTAGCTACTCAATATCCCAGCCTTCTCGGATGTTGAACGACTTCCAGAGATTGGGATTTAACGAGGATGTAGGCGGACAGAAAGTGTTCGACGGTATTTTGAGTCATACGGGTGGTGGAAACGGTGACCAGATCAACTATCGTTTTGCTCAGACGGGGCGAACTGAACGTAATCGACAGAATCATTTATATCCTGAAGGAGTATTTCCTTTTGCTCATCAGGTAATTACGGATCATTTAAGTGGTAAAACTGCGGGTCGCGGTCAGCGATGTGACGCCACGAACACTTGTCCGAAGAGGTTTGAAGTCAATACATCTAATGAATATTGGGTTAAGGCATGCTCGTTGTTGCATACTGATACTCAGGGTTATGATCTAACAGATCCAGAGAATGTCAGGTTCTATCTCTTGTCTGGATTAGCACACGGTGTTGGAGAGGTTAATGATAAGGGTGACGGCCAGCAATATACTAATCCGGTTGCTCCTTATGCCGCACACAGGGCACTGCTCGTAGCACTTGACGAATGGGTAACTGACGGTACTTCTCCTCCCGATAGTCAGGTGCCGAGACGTACCGAAAATAGCGTTTTAGCAGTACTTGTTCCAGGATCTCAAACAGGTGTTGTGCCCCAGCATGAACTGGGCTGGCCTTCCATACCAGGTGTGACTTATACAGGGTTGATTACTACCAGATACCTATTGGATTTCGGCAATGAATCCGGCGATGGACTGTTGAGCAATTACCCTCCGTCTGTGGTTGATAGACCCGCTTATACGATTTTTGTGTCTAAAGTTGATCAAGATGGAAACGAGCTCGCGGGTGTTCGATTGCCTGAAGTTTCAGCACCAGTTGCTACTATAACTGGTTGGGGATTGCGTAGGGAAGGATTTAGCGAAAATGAAGGGTTGGAGGCGGATGGTCAATATATCCCGTTTCCGAGCACCAAAGCTGAGCGCCTCAACTCGGGAGACCCACGATTGTCCTTAGAAGAACGTTACGGAGATCATCAGGGATACGTATCAGCGGTCGTGAGGGAAACTAAGAATCTGGAACAACAACGGTTCTTATTGCCACTTGATGTAAAAAAATATATAGACGAGGCTAAGATAAGCGACATCCTTACTTAGTATTTCTGATTTCAGGGCGAGTTAGGGTTGATACGGGTATATTCATAGAAGAAAGTGTAACTGTAATAGCAGGGACAGGAGGGTATCACAAAATAATATATGGTTTGTATTGTGCATATGGTTTAATGTAAACTCGTTTCAGGCTTAGATATAATTTTCGGATGCCAACTGGGATGGCTTTAGAACTAGCTCGTGATGGTCATCCTCAGTCATTTTAAAACTTTAGGTGCAAATGACGCGATAACCACATAAAAACAGGTGAGGAGATATATATGTCAGCAAAAGTTAAAGGTCTCGGACACGTTGGATTCTATGTTCAGGATTTGGATCTAATGAAAGAATTCTACGGCGATTTTATGGGAATGACTTTGACCAAAGTGGGACCTATAGGTGCTTTTTTCAGTGCTGATCCAGAAGATTGTGATCATGAGATTGCATTGATGAGCGGCCGAAAGTCGCTTGACGAACCAACGAATGTTAATCAAGTATCAATGAGAGTCGACTCACTGGATGACGTTAGGGATTTTAAAAAACGTATNCTTGCCAAAGGATACCAACTGGACCGAATTGTAACGCATGCAAGTGCGATTGGTTGTTACTTCAGGGATCCCGAAGGTAATCCGACCGAGGTATTCTGGTTGACCGGACTTACATCATGGGNTCAGATTGGTGTGCCTATCGATATCGACCAGTCGGATGAACANGTTATGGCAGATGTTCGGCGTNCCTGGGACACTGTGAAACATGTNGAGATGGGTAACGTTCCCAGTACAGAAACCTTTGANGCAATAAAGGACCTGAACAAAGCNGTAGTTGCTAATCGGTAATATACTGNTATTTGGCTNGNGGATTAAGATCCGCTTATCTAANAATNAGCGGATCTTAATCCCNTCTAAATAGATGTANTTCGNNCAGAATNCTCATCCGNGNTATCTCGTATCCCGGATAAATCCAAATNGGGAAATTCTACTGAGAGAAACTGCTGGACCCCGTTGGCTAAGTCATTGTANTCTTCAAACCAGGATCTAAGTCTAGCCCTCCAGGCTGTCATTCCNCCACTCGCNTGTAGTTNGAANACTGATTCNCTTGCATCTAAGGAAGAAGAAACCTGATCCCANGCNAGTTGTAACANTGCCGATCGTTGGATGGCGGAATAATCACCACCTCCGTANGCATCCTCAAGTTCCTCTGCCATTACTGGNTCTAAGAANTCAGTGTCTGAAGGNGCGTTCACTAGCGACGATCCAGGCAGANNCNTTAGTATCTCAGACATTNTCTGNCGGCATTGNAATATATTAATTGCGGCTGCGGCNAAATGGGTCTGTNCTGGTACAGCATGGCCAGCGACAGTAACCTCAGGATCTAACTCTGCCGCTTTGATACAACTGCGACTGGTTTGAATTGTCACCACCAGATCCGTAAGTTTGCCTATGGTGGTAGGGTTATTGCTTAACTCCATGACTTCAGTTAAGGCTAATGAAATACCGAGAGTAAGCTCTGCTTTAGCCAGCCAACTGTAATTGTGGTGCCATAATAACCAGGATAAGAGTGAATGTCGTTTGTTTCTGCTCAGTCTCTCACCAAGGAATACACGTTCCCTGGGTATAAATACATCCTTCAACCATAAGGAAGCATCAAGCTCATCAAAACGGTTGCTAAGTGGAGATAGGAATGGGTTCTTATTCCGATCGGAAGGGCGGCGTGCAATAATCCGTACACCAGGGCTATTGACCGGGACTATAAACCACAGCCACCGTCCGCTGCCAGGAGGCAATTCCTCTCGACTTGTTATAAGCACATCTTCAGCAAATGGTGTGCTGGTATGCATCTGAACTTTACCGCTTATAACGAAACCTTGTTTAGTCTCTTGTATAAGGCGTAATGCCGCCCTATCTTCAGGGTTCGTCTTAAGTCGAGATCCTATTAAAGAGCCTCCTCCCGCAAATGTAAGAAACCGGCCGGTATCTGAAATATGATTCCTGTAGTTGATGACGGCTTCAACGTCCTCTGCTGAGTTGTTTAGTTCAGTTATGTGATTTAAAAGTCCTAATGCTATGAGGGCACCGTATCCGGGCGTATGCGTGATGTTGCCACCACTGGCCGATAGTATTGATCGTAATGCTGTGCCTTGAGCTTTTAGATCTGAAGAAGTTTTTGGGATCTCGAATGCCAATGGACGAGTGGCAGAATTATTTTCTGGGCCGGTCATGAGAGTATTTTGCCATTCCGGAAGATAATGTCTGTCGTACCATGTGCTGTATTCCTGTACCATGTTTTTGGTCAAGTTGTGGGCGGTTACGTCGGGAACCTGCCCTTCTCCGACTATCCATACGTCTCGACCATCCTGTAGACTGGATTCGTATTCCTTACCTGTCCTCATTGCGTTTGGCTCCTGACGCTATTGATAACACTAAGGGATAAACCTGTATTTATTGCTCCGGACAATTTCTTTGAAACGTATCGCTATATGGGAAATTCCAATTATCGATAGGGCTATTTTAAGTTATCTATAGTTACAATGACATACTTGCTCCCGTAGACAGGCAAATAATTTTATAGCTAAAAGGAATTTCAACTATTTGCAATTTACATATGTTGCTTAGGTTACAGCAGCTAAGTAACGGTTTAGTTCTGGATTTTTCAGAGCTCAGTCAGCCGATTGTGCAACAGGGATCCTAGCCTCTTCAGGTAAGGATTCTTCCCAGTTTGGGATCAACTCCTCTTTGGTGGATTCCATTAATAGGATAGCGATCATTCCGCCAACGCTAGCTGCCACAGAAAGAATCCACGCTATCTCGTAAGATCCGAAGGCGTCGTAAATTACGCTTCCCAATAGCCCCCCTAGAGCCATGCCAAGGCCGGCTCCCATGCTTTGCACTCCGAAAACAGCTCTAACTGGACCCATTCCATAGTACTGTCTGTTGATGACAAGGAACGCCGACATTTCTCCACCAAAACCTATGCCGAATACTGCGGCGAACATGAAAAAGTGCCACGGTTCTTGAGTCCAAAACAGCATTAGGGCCGATGCGCCCTGAAGCAAGTAAAACAGAGCCATTACTCCTTTGGCTCCCAAATGATCAGCCAAGATTGGGACCACCAGGCGACTGACAACGCTGGTGAACGAGTAGATGCTTATAATTAAGGTGGCCGCCTCTAATGAGACCCCACGCGTTGTTGCGTAAAATACTCCNTGCACAATGATGATCGCATGTCCGACGCACCCTAAATGGTGTATTAATGGTAAAAACCAGAAAGCTCGTGTAGTACGGGCTCGCTTTAAAAATACCTTGCTTCTGATCTTGGTAATTTCTGCTGAAAGAGATGCCGTGGGAGTTTTGCCATCTNCACCNTCNCCATAAGGGAATTCCCCACGGTCCGAGGGTTCGCTGTAAAAGAANGCAAGTAAACCGAAGACTATGGCGCCTCCACCAATCCCTATAATAATAAAAGCCGTTTTCCAGTCTGTTTGGGTTAGAAGTATAGCCAACCCAGGGGCCAGGATTGAGGCTCCCATTCCTCCGGCAGATTGTTGAATGCCCACTGCTACACCAAGTTTTGTCTTGAACCAGGCCGCTACCGTAGTTGGAATATTTACTCTGAACAATGCTTGGGCGATGCCGAGGACTATGCTGTAATAGAGAAATAATTGCCATATTGCGGTGATGGTGCTTAGAAGCAGAAGGCCNCCAACGAAGAAACCTCCTCCAATGAACATCACCTTCCGTGCACCGTAACGATCCCCTAATACTCCCGCAGCAGGTGCCAAAACTGCCCCGATTACGCTGCGTAGTGAATAAGCTAATACAATTGCAGTAAGCGACCACCCAAAATTGTCCCTTATAACCACGACCAGTACGGCGAAGGCTTGGCTCACAAAGTTNGTGGTCAATTGCATGGCAGCGCCTATTGCGACTATGTACCAACCGTAATGAGCATGTAGAAATGAATTGAATGTACGATTGAACAGGTTTTCCTCTGGCATTGATGGCTCCTAATAGAAATGGACCTTAGTTAGCTTATCTGGTGCGGCTGGTATGGCTAGATATATTTATATTGCGTTCTTCTAGACAAATGACAGATTCTTCGTCGNGGGCCACGCGATTACATTATACGTTAATCTGAGAATTAAATGCTTCTAGAGTTTGTGATTACANGGGTATCGCTTAGTGCCTGTTGACTCGAAAGAAATGGGACGATCCGAATCATNAGTAAGATACCTGTCTAGGTTTATGTAGATAAGTTGTTTGACAGGTCTTATCGCTGATTTTAAACTGCCAATAACAGTCCTTGAATGGGTCCCAACGCTATCTAATATAATAGTTACAATGGGGGTAATGTGCAGATCACAGAGCAACTTTATACNGAACATAGGATNAAGGTGAACGGACTCAACNTTCACTATACAGATTGGGGGAATACTGATTTGCCTCATATGTTCCTGGCACATGGATCCGTTGCGAATGCCTTTTACTGGGATTTAGTAGCTCCGGCGTTTCGAGATAAATATCACGTAGTTGCTGTTACTGCCCGGGGTAGGGCCAAAAGCGACTACGCGACAGACGGTTCCTATAATACTGAGGACTATGTCCAGGATTTTAGGGAGCTTACCCTGACNTTGGGTCTGGATAAACTTACCTATATTGGTCAATCCATGGGCGGCAAGATCGGNATGACATATGCAGCTATGTATCCCGACCAGGTAGAGACAATGGTATTGGTAGATATAGGTGGAGAAGGTACGGGAGCCCCATCGGGTGATCCAATGAAGTCTCGTCCTGAGGTCTTCAATAATCCAGATGATATTGAAAAATGGCTCAGACAATTTGACCGATTTTCCAGGATCAGCCAAGAAGCAATGAATATTGTATTGGAAACAGGGTTCCAGCAATTAGTGAATGGGCAATGGGTTTCCTCTATTTCTAATCCCTTGGTATATCAAGAGCGACCGACACAGCCAGCAGTGTACGATATGTTGCGTAAGATACAATGTCGAACCCTTTTGATCCACTGCTTACTNAGCGATCTAATGGGCCCCGAAATAGCTGANAAAACCAGAACAGCCATTCCGGAATGCGAATTTGTCCAACTTGACTCCGGACATCTTCCACATTTAGAACGTCCTGAGGCATTTATCAATGTGGTTAAGGAATTTTTAAGTGTACCGGTGACGGAGAAGTAATCTTACTAAATCGAGGTTGTTAGGGCGNCTGAGAGAGGATTTGCTGAATCTTTAAATGCCTTTTCTAAATGAAAACCCAGGTAAAGGTATAGTTTACGAGAGTAAGGGAAAGGACTCTACCANATAGTGGCGTGATCCTGCCGGATCCAGNTCGGTTCTCATCAGGTCTACTGTTTGGTTCGTCCAGGAAGGCTTATCCGGTAGGTTAGTAGTTTCTACCAACTGTCCGATTTGCTGTAGATGACTTTCTGATAAATTACGGTTTACTCGACCTAATGTTAAATGTGGGGAGAATTCACGTTGTTCTCTGGGTAACCCTATATTGCCGACTAAACTATCAATTGCAATATGTAAATCTCGTAAGGCACTTAAATTGCCTTTTACTCCCGCCCAAAGAACTCTGGGACGCCGATTATTCGGAAAGCAACCAAGCTCTGCCATCGTAAGTTCAAAGGGAGCGAATCCATTGGCGACTGCCGGCAATAATGAAACGAGTTCATTTATCACTTTGACGTCTATGTCACCCATAAATTTAAGGGTCAAGTGAATTCCTTCTGGTCTTACCCAACGGATCCGTTCCCCAATGCCATCATCCAGGTTTTTAATCGTTCCTCGGAGCCCATCTCTAACTGGATCGGGAATTGGAAGTGCTATGAAGGAGCGAATTTTAAGGTTATCAGATGTTGCCATAGTAGTTAGTTCGTATTTAACGACAGGGATTGGAGTATCCCCCAAATCATAGGATAGTTATATTACCTGGCTATTCCATATGCCATGGTATTGACGGAAGGGTCTGGGTCATTTCGCATATTTTCAGCTAACGACATCACTAACTTTCCCATGGCGGTATCAGACCAAAACCAGGTATGGATGTCTACATCTGACCCGTCGGGGCGTTGGGCCATCCGAGCTTCATAATAAAAGGCCTTTAGATCGTCTACACAATATCGTAAGAACTGCGGGATAGCTATGTCTGCAGATCGTTCCTTCATGTCCGGATTTTCACCATTTATATAATTTTCAAGAAACCGGACTATACCTCTAAATCTTCGCTGAGGAATCCCAGTAAGCCCCACGGCGGTACGACCATTTCTAGAATTGGACCACTGTTCGTAATAAGCACGAAGCCCGGTTAGTTCGTCAGCGGGACTGATATTTGTTGGATTAATTCCGTCGTCACGAGGCGTTTTATCTGCTTCAGATCCTTGAATCATGACATCCGGAATTTTCTCTTCCGGATATCGTTCCAAGACAGGGCCTTGATCACTGGATAATAGATCAAAAGTAGATTGTAATATCTTATGTTGTAACTCCGGGTTGTCGGCTTCGCCTAGTGTGTTGCCGAAATAGAAAGGAACGGCGAGCATTCGAGGAGGTTTAACTCTCTGGGCATGTTCCTCTATCAGTACCAGCCCTGTGGTTGTCAGTCCTTGTTCTTCAAAACTACGGGCGACCACGCTAACAGCGTGTGAGCACGCTGGTCAAGTAGGTGTTAGTAAAACTACTTCTACGCCGTCGTCTTTAAGATGATGGGCTACTTCAGGCCCAGTATTTTCTATTATGTCTGTGACGTCTCTCAATGCACCCATGTAAGAATAATAATTGTCGGCTAGGGATCCTATCTTCCCTTGAGCTTGTAATTCATCTAGGCGATCCATGGGGAAGGTGACGTTTATATCCCGGTACATACCAGTATGATCAAACCCTATACTAGCATGACTTTGGACTATGTCACGAGCAGGGGTGTTTCTAGGGATTTTTCGGTAAGAAGTATCCCCTCCGGGTTGGTTAGGAATGAATGGTTTGTCACCTCGTACATGTAATCCTGCTGTAGTTACAAGTCCTACTCTGCTCTCGGAGAGTGGTTTGGCCATGGGAGTCCAAGGGGTCTCTTCATATTCAAGGCATGGCCACATTAGCATTTGTTTCCTGACTATTTCGCTGAGATGTTCTAACTTGGGCATCAGTTCTCCCCTTGAAATATAGAATTAATGGTAACTGACGAAATAAAGTTCTTCGGGCGGTATGTCGGGTTTCCTGGAACTCATTGAACCTGTGCCGTGCTCCATATATTGTTAATCCTATAGACGTCCTGATAATGTGTGAATATTTATTTCAGAACCGTGATACACCTTACATCATTACAACGCTTACGTGTAGCTATCGGAACATTACTGTGTTCCAGTACTGTAACTATATGCATTCCGGTATACTAGGGAGATAGTGGAGTTCATCCATCTGTAAGGAGGTCGTGTGTTGGCTATTTTTTCGGACGTTAAATTTATCCAAACTCCGGTGCTGAACATCGGATATGAAGAACACGGGGATGAATCTAGATTCCCGATAATTTTACTGCATGGGTTTCCTTATGATATACGGTCCTGGGATGGCGTTGTTCCATTGTTGGATGAGTCTGGGTACAGAATCTTGGTTCCGTATTTAAGGGGATACGGCCCCACCACTTTTCTGGATCCCAGTGCACCACGTATGGCTGAACAGGCGGCTATAGGACAGGATGTCGTAGATTTCGCTGATGGATTGAACATAGACATATTTGCTTCAGCCGGATTTGATTGGGGGAACAGGGCTGCTTGCATCACGTCTATTCTTCACCCCGAGAGGGTAAGAGGCCAAGTCGCCATAGGTGGTTATTCGGTGCAGGATACTGTTACTAAAGAGAAACCGGCTCCCGCTATTAGTGAAGCACGTCGCTGGTACCAGTGGTACTTTAATACAGAACAGGGAAGAATGGGGCTGTTAGAAAATCGTAGAGATATTATCAGACATCTCTGGGAGACCTGGGCTCCGGGCTGGGCATATTCGGATGAGGCTTTCAATAAGTCAGCACCATCTTTCGATAATCCTGATTTTGTTGACATAACTTTGCATTCCTACAGGCATCGACACATGAATGCGGAGGGTGAAGAAAGGTTTCTTGAAGTGGAGCGCAGGTTAGCAGATAATCCTCCGATTCCTGTTCCCTCGATAGTATTACGTGGAGAGGACAGCGGGCTTGGAAGACCATCTCCTGACCCAGAAGAAGATGAAAAGAATTTCTCCAAACTAGTCGCCAGGCGTATCGTTTCTGGGGCAGGTCACGACCTCCCCGTTCAAAGACCGGATGAGGTGGCTCGAGCTTTAAGAGAGCTTTTATAAATAATAGCTTTGCAGATTGGACTGAGGAAAGCGTGACCTCAATCCAATCTAGGCGTTTTTATCTGGATCCGATTACGTGGTCAACAGTTACTTCATCCCAGGGTCCGGGAAATTGTCCTTTAGGATTGTCCCCATGCATAAAGATCTTCTCCTGGCTGTGCCATTCTTCCCGAGGAGATTCGTAATAAACTTCGATACCGTTTCCGTCCGGGTCTTTGAAATAAATACCAATAGATATCCCGTGGTCATGGGCCTCACTAGATACACCCTTATCTGTTAGACGGGTGTAGAATTCTTTCAAATCATCCAGGGTGGACATTCTCCAGGCCATATGATTGAGGCCTACCTGGCGGTGTTGAACTCCAGGGGCTTCATCTCCTACTTCCATCAACGCTACTTCATGGGATTCATCCAGGTTCGCAGACATGAATGCTGCTCGGCCGGGTACAAAATCGTAAGTATGCAGCCCGAGGATGTCTTCATACCAGGCCTGTGATTTCTCAGCGTTCCGCACGTAAATATTTACGTGGCCAAGGTAATTTGGTGTGTAACTCATAATGCCCTCCTGTTATTCGAATAACTAGAATTAGAAAGTGTTAATCATGTTACCATGGGGAATTCTAGCTTTTGTTCTTGGGATTTCGCGAAAAAGGAATGGCTGGTAACCGGAATGTCGTGCACAGATTGGTCATCTTCTAGTAATTCACGGTCAAAGACACGTTTAATAGAGTTACCTGCTAAGTCTTCTAAAATGTCTTCGACAATTATTGTATATTGGCCAATACTCCACGGGATTTGAGGGAAGAACTGCCAGGATCTTTCTTCGAACCCGGTTTGACTGGCCCCTTGAACCTCACGTCCGGAGTTGTCTTTAATACATATGCACCTTTGGATTAGTGCATGGTCCAGAGGTCGATCAAATTCCACTGTGATTGGCTCCAGGGAATGGGTGTTCGGATAATGATACCGCCAATTTTTGATTTCTACTAACCGCCTCTCAGGTGGGCCTATCTTGTAGGTTGTTTCGCGGCTGGACTTGAGTCTGGTTCCATGGGCGTCTAGAAAACTTTCATTTATAGTGAACATGATGGCCGTGTCCTGTACGAGGGGATATCCGGATTGTACGTTTCCTTGCAGCCCACGCTTAATTCTTGCAGGGTCCAGCAATATGGTAAGCCGTTTATGTTCATGGTCCCATAATTCCGGCTCGTGCAGGAAGACATTTGATAAATGTTCACCCGTATCAGTCCTTTGTAAAGTAATAGACTGTGCAGAATTACCTTCAGTCATTGGCCCTGAGAAGTGGAGATAAAACTTCAACTGGTTTACCGGTATCTGATTGGCCGTTGGATAAATTGAGACAATTTCGCACGCCGGCTCTAGATTGTTCGGGAGACTTTGGATGTTGTAAGATTCGAAAGGCTTATTTAGGTTGTCTTCTGTATCTTTGTAAACGAT
>PAMF01000060.1 GCA_002707185.1 Chloroflexota bacterium
GAACCCATTGCTGATGTAGTATTAATGACTAGGAGACATATTCAGATAGAGTTAGAGAGTTTTATAAACCGAAATAATCTCCTCTTGATTTATTCTTCAGATTCCCTACTTGTCGGTGGCCGGCCACGTTGGAAGAGCAGAATGCAAACCGTGATAAATCGTTTGCTGATGCATGGTTGCATTCAATATCTAGGTCGTGGATCTTTAGGGAGACACGTGAATTATTCGATAACAGGGAAAGGTCTGACTATTATTAAGAACTTGCAACTAATCGTTGACGAGACAGGTTGTTATCTCGCTGCAATCAGCGGTTTTCCTAGGATATCCCGAAGGTTGGCGCCCAGTGCTATACCGTATGAACTAAGGGATAATCGTCGGCCTAAAAATGAGGTGTACGATTAATTATCCGCACATACCAGTTTCCATACGATCCGAGTTTGTATGATATTTAATATAACGGGTAATTTGCTGCCAATTTAGTTTAGGATGTGTAATGGAAGTTCCTGATCGCTATCATGGTCTCGATGCTCTACGGGGTATAGCTATGTTACTTGGCATAGTTATACACAGTGCTATGCCGTACATACCAAACGTAGAGGAATTTTGGCCGGCAGATGCGAGTTCATCTCAGCTAATAAACACCATCTTTCAGTTCATACATATCTGGCGTATGCCTTTATTTTTCATCCTCTCAGGTTTTTTCGCCAATCTGATTATCACTAGGAAATCTTGGAAAAGTTGGTGGGGCAATAGATTCTTGCGAATAGGGTTACCACTGATACTGTTTTCCCCAATAATGTCGTTGACCGTGCCGTGGATTTTTAAATACGGGGGAACAGGGGAATTCAGATTTTTCTATTCCGATGAGGGACAGCCTTTCCATCTGTGGTTCTTATGGCATCTGATGATATTTGCCATATTGACAGCTATATTCAGACTCCCTTACCTGATGGGTGTTGGGGGTTTGAACGGCTTAAGTCGAATCGGACTCGGTTTCATAAGTAGCATAGTAGAACAGACGGGTACTGTCGTATCGGGCATCTTGTTTCGTTCACGATTCCCTATAGTGTTGGTAATCGTTTGTTGCGTTATCAATCTACCAACAGCCGGAGAATTAATCGTTAATCCTGTTGCTGGTGGACTATATTTTGCTGTTGGGTACAGCCTTTACGGGAACGCTCAGTTATTCGCGGTTCTGAAATCTTATTGGAAATATTATTTCCTAGTCGGCATAGTTGGTTTCACCCTATATATGATTCTGGAATCCAAGAGCGGCGTAGCTGATTTGTATGGTACCGATGCTACAGGCGAAGAATATCTTAGAGCGATTTTGGAACCTTTTACGGCCACTGTAGTATCTCTAAAAATCATCTGTGCTATTTTATTTTCGTATGCTTTCATCGGTCTGTCCGAGAACAGGTTCGGTTCCTACAACGCCCGATTGAGATTCTTCTGTGATGGGGCGTATTGGATGTATTTGATACATCTACCCATAGTTACTCTTACCACATTCCTGATGTTCGATTTACACATACCGATTGAGATTAAATTCTTGATTGCGATAGCGGTGACTTCCATAATCTGCTTAGGTACATACAAATATCTCGTTAGGTCTACCCTCATCGGCATCTTGTTAAATGGTCAGCGTAAGTCTAGTTGAAAACGATTAACATCTTGGAGTACTCACTCTGCATATCTGTAATAGATGGTTTACAATGTTTGGGGGTTAAACAAAGAATTTAAACCATTTTGTGAGCAGGGAAGTAAGATGAGTCCAAATGCTATATTTTGTCCTCACTGCGGAGAGGATGTTCCCGATACAACGGAATCATTTTGTGGTAAGTGTGGAGCTAATTTGTTGGTTATGGTTGCCGATATAGAATGCTCAAATTGCCATAAGTTAATCCAAGATGTAGATATTTACTGTCGACACTGCCGCTACTTTGTATCTATTGACTGCTAATGTTTGTCGTGGACGATATTATTANTTGAAGTAGGTAACCTTAAGAGCGTTACGTTTGATTATCAATTAGACTTTNACATGCCATTGTACGGGGTTATTAACGGCTCGTAAGTTATTCCCCAACGAAGTTAGGCTCTCTTTTTTCTAGAAAGGCTTGTACTGCTTCTTTTTGATCGGCCGTCCCTCTAACTGCCTCGTTAGCCAAGTGTTCTAATTCGATAACATTCCTGAGATCTGGGGAGTGTCTGTTCATTAGTTCCTTAGTGGCTTTAACGGCTAAAGGGGGGTTTGCCGCGATCTCTGCAGCTATGTATTTTGCATGCTCTAATAATTCCTCTTCTGGTACAACTTTATTTAATAGTCCTTTCTCCAACGCCCAATGAGAGTCGTACACTTTTCCGGTCAACGCCATCTCTGATGCAACACCAGGCCCGACCAGCGTACCCAGTAGCTGAGATACTCCGGCATCAGGTACCAAGGATCTTTTCACGAAAACTGATGTGAAGCGAGCTGATTCTGATCCTACTCGAATATCACAGGCAAGGGCTAGTCCCAAGCCAGCTCCTGCAGCTACACCGTTGACTGCGGCTATTACAGGTTGTGGAACCTCTTTAAGATGGGGAGCTAAACGCATGATCTCTGATGGGCCGCCGGATTGTTCGGAGGGGATTGTAACCGGGTCCCCATCTAGGCGTCGCGATATGTCAGATACGTCTGCTCCTGAACAAAACCCCCGGCCAGCCCCTATCAGTATCAGGACCCGGATATTAGGGAATTCTTCCGAGACCTGATCCAAGGTACTATGCAATTCATGAGTCATCTCGCGGGTTAGTGCATTTAATCGATCTGGCCGTTTTAGAGTAATCACCGCGACGTGATTAACTCTATGTAGCCCGATCCACTTCAATGTTGTTTCATCAAACATTCGATATTCGGTCTATTCTATGAGATCAAGTTATAGGGAGGTGATAAGGGATGTTAATTCCTTAGTTGAGTTCGTTGTCCGAGGCTAGAAGAAAACCCTGCCAGCTATAGGCAGGGTTTTCTTTTCTGGGTACGTTCTTGTCCTCAGAGGATTATTAATCTGGACTATGCTTATTTACTAAAGCAGAGACTCTAGCGTCTACTTCACCAAGAGGCATGCCTGCATCCTGACGAGCTACGGCTAGGTGGGCGTCAGTTTGGATAGCCTCCCAGTCAGGCTCCAGTTCGTATTCATCACGTAATTCATCAAACAGGTTATCAAGAGACTGTCTGTCAAACATAGTTCGGTACTCTCCTGCCTACTATTTAAAGGTTTCATCTTTTAATTAAGTTGTCTGACGTTCGAAACACACCTCAATCAAAGGAACTCTGATAGTCTACCTTTAATTAACACCGCTGGCAAGTATTTAATAAGTGAAAAATGTTATTAATGATAAGTTAATTATTAGCGAGTTGTTTAGCTGGTGTAGGTTGATATCTAGATGAATATTTATGTTCCTTTATGGTGAACGCTGACAGAGCGGCCGGGAAAAGTAATACCCCTGCTAAGAGAAATGGAATTGTATAAGACCCCGTAAGGTCAAACATTAATCCCGCAAACAGCACACTAAAAAAACTACCGATGGCATGGAATAAGAAGGAAACTCCCGAAATCGTACCTAAAGCGCGTAGCCCATATACATCGGCGGTTAACGCTGTCGTTAGCGGGGCAGTGGCAATCCAAGATACACCGGCCACTGCAGCGAATATCCAAAGACCTAAAGGGGCCGGCAAGGTTAGCAACAACATATATCCGAGTCCCCTGACTAGATATACCAGTCCCAGGATAGTTTTTCGATTATATTTATCAGAAATCCACCCTGCACCTAAACTGCCTAATATGTTGAGGAACATCATGAATCCAAAAATTAAGGCAGCTAGACCAGGCGAAATGCCCTGATCTAGTGCGTAGGGAACGAAATGTACTGATAAAACTCCAGTAGTTGCCCCGCAGACTACGTATGAGCCTGTCATTTGCCACATAGGCAAAGATTTGAACGATGCCATCCATTTGTTCGTGTCTAATGGTCCAACTATCCTTTCCCTTAAATTCGAGTTGGGTTGATTGGGTCGATCACCGTCGAGATTTAGGCCGATATCTTCGGGATTATCCTTAAGAATTAACCACCCAAGAGGTAATGCAAGTACAAGTACCAATAACCCTAAAACCGTCCAGGTTATACGCCAACCGGTGGTTTGTAACAAGTACATGCCAAAAGGGACTAAAATCAATCCGCCGGCAGCCAGTCCCGTAGCATTGAAGCCGACTACTGTAGCACGTTTACGCATAAACCATTTTGAGAGTAAAGATCCCGTATTTGTTAACGACATTCCTCCTAGTGCTATAGCTGAGACTATCCCAAACAAGAATATTAAAAATAGGAAATGGAATGTGAGGCTAAGGGCTGTTGTGGCCAGACCGAAAACGAATAGGCTAATTAGTATTACTCTTCTGCCACCCCAGCGATCAAATAGACTACCCATTATAGGTTGAGTGATACCACTAACTAGGAAAGCTAAAGCTGCTGCAAATGATATTGTGCTTCTGTTCCAATCAAACTCGTTGCTTAATGGTATTACGAAGATTCCGAAGCTATTGCGAGCTCCGTTGGTCACGAAAGCTATAAACATACAAGCTAATACTATATACCAGCCGTAATATATAGTCGGTTGGTTACTTTTAAGGTTATTCATATTAATGAGTCCATTAGATTATCGGGTCCCTTAATACGAGATGGAACTGTTGATAAACCAACAGTTCCATCTCGTATTATTGATAGGCTGTGTAATTTTGTAATTTTTAAGATTTTTTAAATGTCCTGTAGTATCTTGGCATCTTCTGCCGCATTAGTGCCCGAGAGTTTCCCAAAGACCATTCCGGCTGAAAGCCCAGAACCACCGGGATAGTTGTAATAGAAGAGGCCTCCCACCATTTCTCCCGCGGCGTATAGACCTGGTATAGGGTCTTGTGCGTTAGTTACGACCTGCCCCCTGGTATTAATTTTGACTCCCCCAAAAGTGAAAGATATTCCGGTAGTTACTGCCCACCCCCTATATGGTGGCGTATCTATAGTTTCAGCCCAGTTGGTTTTGTTAACAGTTAGCCCAGTTGTTCCTCTACCGTCTTTGACTGTAGGATTGTGGGGAATGTCTGTTTGTATCGCCGCATTATATTCTTTAACGGTGTTAACTAATCCTTCTACATCTATATCCAATCTCGCAGCCAATTCTTCAAGAGTGTTTGCTTCAACCATAGTTGCCTGTGGGATCCAATATTCATCGCGCAAGAGGTGTTTAACCTTGTTGTCGAATACTTGGAAAGCTAAACCCTGTGGTTGTGTCATGAGGGCCCGCCCGTACGTAACATATGTGTAGTTTCGGAAATCTGCCCCCTCGTCTAGGAAACGTTCACCGTCGATATTGACTATCAGACCGAAAGGATAGGAATGTTTCTGGAACAATTCAGTGATCGTACGATCCCCAAAAGCAGGAGCGTTCATATCCCAGGCCACTGCGTGACAACTGCTCCAGTGCCCGTACGATTGCGCCCCAACATCGAGGGCCATTTTGATAGCGTCTCCAGTATTGTACGGGATACCTCTTACTTTTACTGTTTCCCAACCGGGTCCCAAGTACCTGCAGCGCATTTCTGCGTTGGCTTCGAAACCGCCAGCCGCAAGTACTACGGATCGGCCAGCAATGTCTTCAAATCCATCCGGCCCTAGTACCTGGAGACCGCAAACACGGCCTTTTTCATCTTGTAATAATTTGGTGCCTTGAGTCGAATATCGAACTTCTATCCCCATTTCTTTGGCGACGTCAAACTGCTGATCCGAAAGACCCTTTCCTGCTCCAACAGCTTCTACTAGTAATCCTCCCCAGAATCTAAATTTGTCGCCATCTTTGAACGCCTGTCTCCCAAACGACAATACGAATCGCACACCATGCTCTTGAAGCCACTTCATAGTTGGGAAAGCCTGGCTAACCAGAATTTGGGCCATTTCCGGGTCGGAAAGGCCATGCGTGACTCGCATCATATCTTCGTAATATTGGCTTTCAGAATAACTGCCTACATCTACTGAGTTCTCTTCCGTTTCGGACATGTCAGGAATTAAGGCTTTTATGTCTTCGATTCCATCAAAAGGAAAGCGAATGATTCCGCCAGTAAAGTAAGTGTTTCCCCCTCTGAAGTATTCAGGGGCTTTTTCAACTACTAGAACCGATTCGCAATTTTCTTTAGCAGCTATTGCAGCACTGAGTGCGGCATTTCCCGCACCTACAACGATCACATCATAAACTTGGTCCAAAACATACCTCCAGAGGATTGAATAATTGTTCAGTTTTTAAGTCCACACCTATGATAACTTGTACTTTGCTGACGGACAACAAAAGTATCAATTTTGGCTTTCGGGATCAAGCAATATATGAGTCTTGGTTTAAATGTATTGATATTTAACCTGCTCCTAGGACCCTTATACGATGGTTATTACTATCTGCTATGAATATATTTCCGTTGGTATCAACTTCACAACCATGAGGTCGGTCCAACCCTGCTTTTATAGCTTCTCCTCCGTCCCCATGAGACCCTAGATTACCTCCTGCTATTGTGTTCACGACGGTGGTATTGTTATCTATTTTACGTATTGCATGGTTTTCAGTGTCGACGACTATAACGTTGCCTGCGTTATCACATCTTATGGCCTTAGGTGATCCCCAGGTTGCTGAAATGGCAGGTCCACCATCTCCGGAATATCCTCGTTCACCGGTACCGGCGAAGGTAGACATAATTCCTGATGGATCAATTTTTCTGACGCCGTTTCCTTCTCTTTCCGCTATATAGGTGTTGCCCAGTTGATCTTGGCAAACTGCTCGAGCGCCGAGTATGCTGGCTTCTTGGGCTTGGAGACCATCTCCCGTGCGAAGTTTTTCTCCATTACCTGCGAATGTGCTGATTATGCCGGTAGATAAATCAAGTCTGCGGATTCTTTGATCTTGGATATCTGCTATCAAAAGACTGCCGGTGCTATCGATGTAACAATCGTTGGGTTCTCTCAATTGTGCCAAAGAGCCAGGTCCGCCGTCGCCGCTGTATCCTGGTGTACCGGTTCCGGCTACAGTAGTAATAACACCGCTGGCACCATCTATTTTTCTTATAGCTGCATTTAACCTGTCTACGATGTATATATCATCGTTAGTTGGATCGATAGCTAAGGAATACGGCTCGTTCATCGTAGCAGTTGTGGCTAAATCACCGTCCCCTGAGTATCCTGGATTTCCGGTACCCGCTATGGTTGTTATCAAATTGGTATAAACATCAACCCGTCGCACACAGTGATTCTTTGCCTCCGCTATGAAAATATTGCCCTTATTGTCAAAGCAGCACATGAAAGGATCTCTAAGCAATGCGTTCTTGGCTGGTTTTCCATCACCACTGTAACCGGCCTCTCCTGTGCCTATTAAGGTTTGAATTATCCCCTTGGCGTAAGCCATATAGATCTCCCAAATCGGCTCGCGTTCGGCCTGATATTTAAATTGCGATTATATTTGACTTTTGTACCAATCTAGAATCTCACTCCCTGTCATCCAAATTACCCCCTCAAACTGTTTTATGTAATTAAAAATTTCATTGTAATATTTTATTCGGTGGGGGACTCCGGTTATGTATGGGTGGGTGGAAATAGCCATGATTCGCGCGTTTATGGCTCCTTCATTGTAAAGGGTATCGAATTGGTCCTTCGTTCTTTCTAATAATTCAGGGGACTTATGGTGTTGATCGAGGTAAATGGGGATATCATTTAATTCCAGAGTATAAGGTACAGATATCAGGCTTCCATTGGTCACCTTGATTGGATATGGTTGGTCATCATTACACCAGTCGCATACGTACTCGATCCCCTCCTCGGCCAAAATATCAGGAGTATCAAAAGTTTCGGCTAAACCAGGGCCCATCCAACCTCGTGGTGCTATCCCNGAAAAATCCTTGATTGTTTTTATGGTTCGCTGGATTACCTCTCGTTCGTCAGTTTCTCTATTTAGGACTCTCTGGACAAAACCGTGTCCCATAAGCTCCCAATGGGATTGCAGGCTTTTCTCCACTAGAGCCGGATAACTTAAACATACAGATGCGTTCAGACTAACAGTTGCCCGGATTTGGTGCTGATCCAATACTCTTTTCAATCGCCAAAATCCAACCCTCATACCATAGTCATACCATCCAAAATTGGGTATATCTGGAATCACAGAGACTCCCTGTGGGGTAGGTAAGACTGCTCGAGCCATCGGTTCTTTTATGTCCCATTCTTCGACATTTATAATAGGCCAGACAGCGATCCGCGCATTATCTGGCAATTTCAACGGAGGGCGATCGAATATTGGGGAATACTCAGCTCTAGGATTGGGCATGATTCCTCCGGTCGTGATATGGACACGAATTTAAAGATTTGGTATATGATCCGATTTTGATGCAACTCTCGTCAAATGAGGCGGAATTTTTTCAATTTACNGGCTAGGCTAACTTTTAGGGAAATATTTCCGACTATCCTGGGTAACTCTTTAAGGCGACCAAGGTATGGGAGCTTCACTATCTAATGGGTCCGTAACCACGTCTACTACCGCCGGTCTCCCCGATGCTAACGCTTCCTCAATAGCACTTTGGATATCCTGTGGCTGGTCAACGCGAATACCGAAGGCTCCCATGGCCTCTGCGACTTTGGCCATGTCCACATCGTTAAATTCCCATAAATCNGATGATTGAGAGCCTGGTACGGCTTGATACGCTCGGTCGTCTCCTCTTTTATCCTGGAGCAAGCCGTGATTGTTGTTGACTACTGAAACCACTGGAATGTTATAGCGGACAGCAGTCTCTAATTCTGCTATATGATACATAAAGCCGCCGTCTCCGCTGAAAGAAACCACCGGCCGATTCGGTAAAGCACATTTGACCCCTATTGCCCCTGATAATCCCCAACCCAAAGATCCCGCACATCGGATGTAATCTTGACCAGTGTGGTTCAAATCAACCATAGATCCTGTCCATATCCCTGCATGTCCGGTGTCTGCGACGAGTATGGAATCGGGTGGTAACGCCTGGGTCAACTCATTACATAGCCGTTCGGGAATTATGGGAACTGCGTTAGACGTTGCTCTAGGTAAAACCTCTTCGCGCCACTGTGCAACCAGCTCAGCTGCTCTTGAAGTCCATTCAGTTCGATCGTGGGTTGGTTCTAATGATTCTATTAATTTTTGGACTGTGGCTTTAGCGTCACCTTGTAGTGATACCTCATTCGGATAGCTTCTTCCAAGTTCAGCAGGTTCGATATCAATTTGAATTACTGGAGTACCTTGCGCAGGAACTTTCCATTCGTTGGTTACNTGGCTGCCTGTGTGGCTACCGATATAAATCACTAAATCTGCTTCCGCCACAACTCGATTAGCACACCATCTGGAATAGGAGCCCACGACACCTACCGATAGTCTATGATCATCTGTAATGGTCCCCTTAGCATTCAATGAAGTAGCTACAGGGATGTTTAACATCTCGGCCAGCTCTACTACTTCTTGTTGGGCTCTAGACGAGGTGACACCTCCNCCTGCTACTATTACAGGCCTTTGGGATTTGGTGATTACTTGGGCTGCTTCTCGGATAGCGTCGTCGGAAGGTTCGGGCCGTAATGCAGGCCGACTTGTAAAGGTATTTTCGAGTACGAATTCCAAGTCACCTTCACTCTGCATAATTACATTTCCGGACATTCCCTGCAGGTCTAAGTGTACCGGCTTGGATGCGCCCGTTGTGGCTTCCCTGAACGCTTGCCGTAATAGATATGGGAGTTGTTCAACTTGCTCGACGTAGGCGCTAAATTTGGTTACAGATGCAAAAGGTTTAGAGTGTTCTATTTCCTGATAGGCGTTTCTTTGCTGGTCCATAGGTGGTTTTCTGCCAGTCATGGCAATTACCGGTGATAGACCTAAGTACGGATCCTGNAGGCCCGCTGCTAAATTGGCTGCGCCTACTGATTGTGCAAAACAAATACCTGGCCGGTTGGCTGCTCTAGCGTATCCGTCTGCCATGTATGCTGCGGATTTCTCTCCGTGCGTTACTATGCTTTGGACTCCCAGTTGACTNAATTCTGCCAAAGCTTCGCGTACTACTGCAGGGGCNACAAANACGTGTGTTACTCCATATTCTTTAAGGGCTTGAGCCATGAATTTAGCACCGGTTGTCCGAGGCATTGTAGTTCCTCCAATGAAGTTTATTTTGGGTTAATCATAGTTAAAAAATTAAATATCCGATAGGGGTTCATATTTTGGGGTAAGGTTAGTAGCCCAATAATCTTACGTCAAGCGGTTGTACATAGCGATATTGAGTTATTAGTTTACTATTTCTGACAGCAAAATATGTTTTAAGTAGTTGCAGTTTCTCTTTCTAACAAAAGGGTGATAAGTGACTCGACTTTAGCCTTGAGACTGGTCAGATCGGTGTTGTTTTCTATCAAGTAATCAGCTAATTTAAGTTTTTCGATTTCATCCATTTGAGCTTGAATTCGTTGTTTAACTTCGTCTTCTGCACTTCCGTCTCTCGTTTGGACACGGGAAATCCGATTTTTCTCGGTGGAGTTAATTAGGATCACGCCTTCCATTTCATGGTGGCGGTTCGTTTCGAATAAAAGCGCTGATTCGTAGATAACTATAGGATTTCCTGATTGTATCAATCTGTTGAAAAGGAACCTGCTTCGTTCAAGCACTAGCGGATGTATAATTTCTTCCAACTGGCGACGGTTAGCGGGATCTGTAAATACGGTTGACGCTAATGCTTTCCGGTTCAAGTCTCCGTTGCAGTCGAGAATACTGTCGCCAAAAGCGTCTACTATTTCTGATAATCCTTGGCTGCCTTTTTCAACCACTTCCCTTCCTACACTATCTGCTAAGACTACTGGTATACCGAATTCTTTGAACAGATTAGCTACGGTAGTTTTACCGACTCCTATTCCTCCGGTAAGNCCGTATATGCCCATATCCATTACCTCTATTTGCTTCCGTACCCATAACTTGAAGATTGATAATCCGATATATAGGTTGGGAGTTGTTTCTATTTATTGGATGATTGGAGAAAGTTTCTGGAGTTTACCATCCAATTGCGTATCCAACTTCACCCTTGGGGGCAACAGCGCCCCATATTGTATTATGTTGCTCGTCGTACTTAATAGCCATGACTTTACCGTTGCTCCATCCATCTATAGCAATCACCTCATGGCCTTTCTGAACCAGTTGATCCCTGACGGTTTCATCTATCCTGGATTCGACCATGACTCGACCGGGGTAGGCTTCCCTCGGGTAGAAGGACGATGGGAAATGTACTGAATGCAAGGTCGGAGCGTCTAAGGCTTCCTGAAGGCTCATATCGAATTCTATATGGTTGAGGAAGAATTGAAGGGTCCATTGCTCTTGGGCGTCTCCACCAGGAGTGCCAAAAGCCATAAATGGTTTATGATTTTTCGTGATCAAGGTCGGGGTTAGTGTGGCTCTGGGTCGCTTATGAGGAGCTAACGCATTAGGTCTTTCTGGGTTCAGGTAAAACATTTGTCCTCTGGTTCCTAATGGAAACCCCAGTCCCCTGATTACCGGTGATGTGCCTAGCCAACCGCCACTAGGTGTTGCAGCTATCATATTACCGGCATGGTCCATAGCATCAAGATGGGTCGTGTCGCCAATGTGAGCGTGTCCTAGTCCAAGATCCTTTATGACACTTGCTTCCAAATCTAGAGAGAGTCGATTGTCTTCCCCTACGGGTCGTAAAGCATAACTGGGAATTTGTTGGCCAGCCAAACCTGGCCTCATGTCTAATGACGCCTCAGTGCCTATCAGATTACTCCGGGATTGAGAATATTCATCCGAGAGCAGAATATCCCAGTTAACTCGATCGAAATTCGGATCGCCATAATAAGCCTCCCGGTCAGCAAACGCTAGTTTGGCGGATTCAATCCATATGTGTAAGTATTCAGCGGAATTATGGCCTAAGTCTTTTAAATTGAAATTTTTGAGAATATTGAGTTGTTGTAAAAAAGTCGGCCCCTGAGTCCAAGAAGAGCATTTATGTATATCTAAATCGTTGTATTGTATAGATATGGGAGCTTCAATTTCCGCTTGCCATCCAGTGAAGTCAAGGTCTTGTAGTAAGCCTTTGTGTACTCGCCCACTGGCATCTTCAATCGGGTTGTCAGATATAAAATGAAGAATGGTTTCTGATATTGGCCCATCATAAAAAGCTGCTCTAGCAGCTTCAATTCCAGTAATTCTTCCCTTCTGTTTTGCATCGGCTTCGGCATGGCACATGGTTTTGAGAGTATTGGCGAAATCGGGGTTCGTAAAAATTTCTCCAACTTCTGGGGGCATCCCACCTGGGCAGTAGACCTCACCTGTAGTCGGGTATAGCTCTAAATATTTATTCAAATGAGTGTGCAGTCTATCCCTCAGGCGTTGGTACATTGGATATCCATTCTCTGCTAGGTCGATAGCGGGTTGTAAGATTTGAGTAAAGCTCATTGTGCCGAATCTGGCTAAAGCAAGTGCCCATGTTCCAACTACTGCGGGGACGCAAGCTGGTAAGTATCCGTCCCCCGGAATTAAGTCAATCGTATTTTCTTTGCACCAATCAGTAGTGAAGGATAGAGGAGACCATCCTATTCCACTTATGGCGAAGATTTTCTTCTCTTTGGCGGAGTAAATTAGGAGTGGAACCTCTCCGCCGATGCCGCAACTTTGGGGTTCGAGTAAATTTAGACAAAAAGACATAGCCGCAGCAGCGTCAATTGCGTTACCGCCCTGATCGATTATGCGGAAACCAGCGGCAGTTGCGAGGTAATGTCCTGAGGTAACCACTCCGTGTCTGCCTATTATGACCGGTCGGGTGGGGAATTGTGACATACCATTCCTCCTATTTGATGTATTTGGACAGTCTGAGCCGCTAATAGTTCGGTGGCGATGGAGGTGGATGGCATTTGAGGTTCGGTTATTTGTGCAAATCTCCACGGGTTCTAGAGTACTTGGATGGAGCTATCATTCAAGTACTAGGAGTTCTACCGGTAGGCAACGGAGGGAGTGGGATTCGAACCCACGATACCCTTGCAGGTATACCAGTTTTCAAGACTGGCGCAATCGTCCACTCTGCCATCCCTCC
>PAMF01000061.1 GCA_002707185.1 Chloroflexota bacterium
TTTTTTATGATTGATTAAGTTGTATCAGAATTGGCTGCCGCTGGTCCTATTCTGACTGAAGCAATCACTACAATACACAGGCCTATCTCCCCGTGGACGGAAAGGCACCATGGCATCTGCCCCACACTGAGCGCAGGTAATTGGATGCATTTCCTTAGGTCCATCGCCAAAGCCACCCCTCTCCTGATTTCGTCGTGACGAGCGGCATGGTTGGCAGCGCTTAGGTTCATTGACAAAACCTCGAGAAGCGAAGAATTCTTGCTCCCCTGCTGTAAATATAAATTCGCCACCACAGTCCGCGCATACTAGAGTTTTATCGGATAGTGCCACTGGTTGACCTCCTTGAGCCGGTGATTATATTGAGTATCTTGGAAAGGTTGAGCGAATCCGTATATATATAAGCAATAATAGCTGAAATACGGTAATAAAACCGGTAACCCACCATATACCGTAACGTAATATATACCTGCAATCACCTAATTGCAACTTGATAAAACGTGATTTCAAATGTAGGCGAGGATCGATTAAAAGATTCAGAATATTCACTTTCGCAAAAATGCCAACTTACGCTGATACGATCCGATTTAACTTGAATGTAATCCTTATAGATTACGAATATAGTATTTTTTGATATTTTAGATCCGCGAGCATGTTGAGATATAACACAACTTTATCTCATCTTATTTCCAAAATAAGACTATGGTCTAACAGGATTAAGTACTAGCGACTTACCCCAGCCTAAGGTAGTATTAACGCATATTGTGGTGAGGAGATTAAGCCCAATGAAAAACAAGGTATACCCAGATTTTGATACCGCAGTAGCTGATGTCCCAGACGGCATCACATTTATGTCACCCGGATTTGGAGGCGTTGGTATACCCCGTAATCTGTTAGCAGCTCTCCATCGTCAAGGAGCCAAAAATCTTTCCGGAATTTCCAATAATTCCGGATCTATGGACGACAAAGTGGACGTAGGCACGTTAATACAAGCAGGACAGGTAAAAAAAATGACCTGCGCTTTTACCGCTCCTACCCATCCTTCGCAGATAACTCCTTTTGTCAAAATGTACAACGATGGCGATATAGACGCAGAATTAGTTCCTCAAGGTACTTTGGCAGAACGAATGAGAGCTGCCGGTTCCGGGATAGGAGCTTTTTATACTCCTGCAAGCGTAGGAACCGAACTGGCAGAAGGTAAAGAGCACCGAGAAATAAATGGCAGAACCTACGTCCTCGAATTCCCGTTACCCGCCGATTTCGCGTTCATTCGTGCATGGAGAGCGGACACATTTGGGAACCTTCAATTCCGACTTACTCAGCGCAACTTTAATCCCGTTATGGCAATGGCAGCAGATATCACTGTTGTTGAAGTCGAAGACGCTATCGTGGAGCCAGGTGAATTAGATGCAGATAATATCCATGTGCCAGGGGTATACGTTGATAGGTTGGTAAAAATTCCTAACGATGGCATATGGGATTAATCCTAACTACTTCAACGCTTAGCACCGTGAGGTCCCCTATACGAAAGTGGAGGTTAATATGCCAGACAAACCAAGATTAGAACGGCAAGCCATGTGTGACAGGCTTGCGATGGAATTCCAAAATGACTGGATTGTAAATCTAGGGGTGGGAATGCCGACTCTTTGTTCAAACTATATAGACGATAGTAAAGAGATAATATTTCATTCCGAAAATGGAGTGATAGGATATGGGCCCTTATCCCAAGAAGGCCACGAAGATCAGCATTTAGTCAACGCTGGAGGCCAAAACGTTACACAAATGCCCGGTATGGCCATTGTTCACCATGCAGATTCATTCGCTTTAATACGTAAAGGCATGGTCGATGTCACTGTAATGGGAGCATACGAAGTATCTGAAAACGGAGATTTCGCCAACTGGCGTATCCCCACACGCAAGGGTGGAGGAATTGGGGGTGCCATGGATTTGGCCGCCTGTGCCAAGCGAGTTTTCATTGCAATGGAACATACCACAAGAGATGGAGACCCCAGAATGTTAAAGCGGTGTCAGTTACCAATAACAGCTCCAGGAGCTGTAACTATGGTTGCGACAGACTTAGGACTATTTTTGGTAAAAGATACCGGTTTTGAACTAAAAGAACACGCACCTGGTTGGACGTTAGCGGATATTCAAGAACTAACTGAAGCAAAACTCTCATCGGCACCGGACCTGAAAGAATTCCGATTTCGGGACTAAGACGTTAAAGCCAGTTGGTTTAGACTCTAATCAAACCAGCTGGCTCATATGACACTTATCCACTCACAAAACTTCTGAAGCGATCCTTAATGATATTGAGACCCCCCATTAACATGAAGGGTCTGACCAGTAACAAATCCTCCGTCATCAGTAACCAAGAACAGACAGGCCGACGCAATTTCTTCAGGAGTGCCCTGACGACCCATCGGGATCCCATCAGTGTTCGGCACATGACCACCCGGGTACCATTCAGGGTTAGCTCGAGAAGTGTCTATACTCCCGGGCGAAACAACATTTACACGTATGTTGTTTGGGGCAAACTCTGAGGCTAAAGAACGAGCCATTCCTATTAACCCCATTTTGGCTGCTGAAACGTGCCCCCGCTCAGCGGGACCAGAGAAAGCGCCACCACCTGTAAAAAACAAAATCCTTCCGTAGTTGTTTTGTACCATAGATTCGATTACCGCTTTAGTGCAGTAAAACGCTCCGTCTAGAACTACTCCCCTTACTTCTTCCCAGTCCTCTAAAGTGACATCAATAAAGGGCTTATGAGGACGTATAGCAGCGTTATTAATCAGAATATCCACCTTCCCGAATTCTGACACGGCCATAGAAACCATGGAGTCAACCTGTTCCTTTACCGCTACGTCCGCCAACACCGGCAACGCTTGGACACCTAGTTTCCTCACTTCATCCGCAACCGCGTCAGCTTCTGCCTGGTTACTTCGAGCATTGACGACTATATTAGCGCCTTCGCTCGCCAATTTTAACGCCGTTGACCGGCCGATATTACGACCAGATCCGGTGATCAAGGCCACTTTACCATCTAATTTACCCATGATTTACGTCTCCTACGATTGCAACAGATCAGTTCCAGTTACATATGATTATACACTTCAGGCTTAAAGCATCCTAAGTGCATCACATCAAGGAACTCGCTATGAATACAATGCGTTCAAAGCCCTGAATTTATCAGGGTCCAGATCTCTCCCTTGTAAACCTGGGTAATCCGGAGAATATCTATGAGCTCGGAAAATAGCATTAGGATAAATTCCAGGGCTGGCTGACGGGTCAGTACCTTTCTCTGAAGTGAAAGGATTTATATACTCCCACACAATTTCTTTCTCTCGAGTCACTTCAAAAATTCGGCCCGGAGCACCTTCTGAAATTAAAGTATTCCCATTAGCTAGCCGCTCACAGCCACTAATGTGGTAACTAAAAAATGAAATTGGAGGATCTCCTAAATATTCCCATATGATTTGATCATCAGTTGGATTTATTTCTATTACTCTAGAGTAGCTAACCCCTCGCCTATGTGGTCCATTATCAAACACAAGAACATTTCCATTATCTAGATAACTGGGGTTATGCTGATGGGAAAGGAATCCTGGCCCCCACTCCCATTTAAAACTCCCGGTTTTCTTATCTACTATCCCTATAGTACTGGTTTGACGGTAACTAACCAAAAAATCCCCATTTCCTGTAACTGTTAGCGCATTCTGATGAGTAAATTCCTTCCGTCCTTCCAGTGGACATATAATAGCTTGGGCGAGATCCAGATATTCCCATGATTTCCAGTCGTAAATTACTTCACCACTCGGTGACACTTCTTTTACCACATCTCCCAACATTTGATCAGGATCGTCAGCCGCCTGATAACCTCCAAGTACCTGCGAACTTAATTCAGCAGGCATAGCTTCCCAACAGAGCAACAACGTATTACCGTTAGGCAACCTCTCAAAATCGTGATGTAACATGGGTAGCCTAGCTTCCCAAACAACATTACTATCCCAATCTAACTCAAGGATCGCATCTGCTACTGCACCTAAAGGAGTCGGATGCCCCTCAACAGACCTGCCATTAGAAGCTGTCCTGAGCAAGAGATTCCCATTTGCCAGGAGATACGCATAATTTATACCCTCCGAAGCGTGCCATCTGTGACAAACCTTACCTTCCATGTCTATCAAATTGGCATGCGTACCACCTCGGTTTGTAGTCAGCAAAGTATATCCTCGAAAACTATTCTGGGGAGCGTAATGGATGAGCCCGGATTTGTGATGTAGAGACCAACCCATATATTCCTCCAATCTTTTCAATTACGAGAATTATAATT
The DNA here is from genome assembly GCA_002707185.1 of Chloroflexota bacterium. The sequence goes on from PAMF01000061.1 coordinate 4,328, forward strand.
TAACGGTCAATGATGTGTTTATGTTTAGCTTAATGGCCAGTCCGCGGCTTACATCTACCTTGTAGCTATACCAGAATTTATGCCACCATTGTTGATAGATTAAACATCAGGAACGTAATTATCATGTGGGTGATATTAGCTTTATCTAGCTCTGCTCTTTTCGGCGTCGTTACAATTATTGATAAGCGGCTATTAGACCACCATTTGCCGGGAGTCTCAGTCCTTTATCTTTGGATATCAATTGTACTCGCCTGCTATTGTCTCCCGATAATCATTTTTTCTGGCGTCCCTGAACATAATTCAGTCAAATATCTACTGGTAGCGCTGGCTTCCGGAATTTCTATAGGTATTGGATTGGCAACAATGTTTGTCGGCCTTAAATCCGATGAGGCAACACGAGCGATTGCCATAACACAAACTAATCCTATCGTGGTATCCATTTTGGCAATAATGTTTTTGGATGAGACCCTAAACATAGGTCAATGGCTCTCAATAGGGCTGGTATTAGTTGGTACTATCATGATTTCATTAAAAAAATTCTCGGACCATCAAATATTGTTACCATCTCGCGATACGCCCGTATTATTACTGAGCTCCATAGGACTAGGGACTGGTTTCTTTTTAGCAAAATACGCTCTGGAAGACCTCACAGTATGGGAAGTTTTCTCTGTTCAGCAACTTGGTGTAGTATTGGTATTCACTGTTTTTGCACTGCCTAGCGTATGGAAGAACCTGATCCTTGTCCTTCGTAATAAAAACACTTTATTATTGATGATATTTGGTGAAGGTGTGCTCCCTGTCATTGCAATTGTATTAGGTCTATTGTCTAGTAATCTCGGACCAATCTCTTTGGTATCGGCCATGCTGAGTACAAGACCATTGTTCGTGTTTATAATTTCTATCATCTTAAACAGATCTCGGTGGCAATTAACGGATGAAAAATTAACAAACCAAGCAATGTTAATCAAAGGGGTTTCAATCAGTTTAATAATCACCGGAATCGGAGTGCTATCTTCTGGTTAACCTAATGAAACACTACCTTCCTAAAGTTGCTTAGAGAATACGGAGTCAAATGGCTCCATCCAAGCCCCTTGTTGTATATTTCACACTTATGAAATGACTGGTCCCCACTAAGACGGGTATAAAAAGAGAATACCCTAGATAGACCAGCGAATAATTTCCTATAAAAAAAACCAATATTGGCAATGTAACAAAAAAGAAAGCTATTGCGAGCCTAGTTTTTCGTGTTATACCTAATATTATTATTCCAATTAAAGCAATTGGGAAAGCTAGATAAGGGAGAAGAGCCAACAGAACACCTATTCCAACCGCAGCACCTCGACCACCTCTACCAAGAAGATAAACCGGCCAACTATGTCCAATTATGGCAATAATCCCCCCCGCCATACCTACCCCGGAACCAAGCAACCAACCTGCCAACGCTAGGATAAGAGAACCTTTAAATATGTCGACGATTCCTACGAAAATTCCAGTTTTAGCTCCCATTACCCTAGCTACGTTGGCAGCCCCTGAATTTCCGTCACCCAGTTTGCGTATATCAAAGCCTCTTCGATAATGTACAACAAGATAAGCCGTAGGTATGCTACCTAGTAAATAGGCTGCAACTAAACCTACACCCCAAATTATTATTAATTCCATAACAAATATAGGATCTCTAACAGGATATCTTTTAAATGAACCTACGAAACACTAAGGTAAGAATTCACCCGTTCAAATGGATTTCATTACGGTAAAGTCTACGCTCGCCAAACCTATACCTTGATAATTCTCGGAGACGCTTCGGTACACCAGTGCATATATTTAGGATTACGACCCACCACTATGTCAAAGTACATCTCCTGCAATTTAGTAGATATGGGGCCCGGCTTTCCATCGCCTATTGGTCGGTTATCTAACTCAATTACGGGTGTCAAATGGGCAGCAGTCCCACTAAGTAACACTTCGTCAGCTAAGTAGAGTTCACTACGGTCAATTGACCGTTCGACTAGGTTCAACCCAAGTTCACTTTGTGCAAGTTGGATCACCGTATCACGAGTGATTCCAGGTAACACATTGTCTTCTAGAGACGGAGTAATCATCTTACCATCAGCAATTACAAATATATTCTCCCCAGAACCTTCACATACATGCCCATCGTGGTTAAGGATAATCGCCTCATCGAAACCTGATAACGTTGCCTCAGTCTTCGCCAAAATGCTATTCACGTATATCCCAGATATTTTTAGCCTGGCTGGAATCATCGGATCATCAACTCGTCTCCAAGAAGAGGTGCAGCACCGTAAAGTATCTGACCCTAGATAATTACCAAATGGTACTGTAATAAGGGTAAAATCACTCTCTAAATCCTGCAATTTCAAGTTAGCTACTAATTCCGCGCTCTTATATGCGAGAGGTCTAATATATATATCGTGCTGGTGGGCATTACGCTCCACTAGCTCAATCGTGATCTCGCATAACTGGTCAGCGGTATAAGGGATATCTAACATAAGAAGACGACATCCACGTAGCAGCCGATCATAATGCTCCCGAAGTCGAAATATATTTACTACACCTTTCTCCTCATTCCAATTGCCCCTAATACCTTCAAACACGCCAGTCCCGTAGTGTAAAGCGTGAGTCATAATATTTACGTTAGCATCCTTCAAAGGGACATAATCACCCCTGAAAAAAGCCTGTAGATCAACGGATCCGGAATTGGATTGCCCTGTACTCACAATGATACCCCTTTTGCCATCAGTTGACGCTGATTATAATATCCACAAGGTCCTAGGGACAAGTTATTCAGGTTTAACCTCACATTATTGATACGATTCGAAGAATATCTGATGTAGTATTTGGTAACCTAACCATCCGTTGCATTCCAAACAAAAGTCCTAATAGCTTCAAAATATGCTTCTAACCCCACGTGCATCAGATTATTATGCCCGGCTCCACTGATCACGAGAATATGTTTATTCGAATTAGGGAAGCTTTCAAACATATCGTGTGCCTCACTAACTGGAGCAAGGGTATCTACTTCTCCGTGGATGACCAAAACCGGTATCTTGATAGAACTAACTTTAGACCTATACCCCTCTTCAAACTGCTCGATTTTCGGAGCAGCGAGTCCGGACACAAATTGCCCCAATGACGGTCTCCCACTTTCTATGATTAGGCCCTTAAATTCACTGCAATTATTAGCAGCTAACTCAAAAGCGGAATGCCTTCCCATAGATCTACCCATTACGTAGATAGAGCCCCTATATCCCTGACCTTTCAACAATTCTTGTAAAAACTGTGCTACTTTTGTGGAATCGGAAAGCATCGACGTATAAGTCGGAGATCCCCCGCTATTACCATAGCCCCTGTAGTCTGGAACAAATAAATTGACACCTATACGATTATAAATGCTTGCTATATCATCGTAATCCCCTGCAGTTTCACCGTTTCCGTAGAAAAATAAAATAGTCGGATTTGATTTATCAACAGGAAAAAACCTGCACGACAGACTAACGTTATTTCCCACATCTATATTATGGAGTTCGGCTCCATCAGGTATCGAAGCAACATTTTCACGCGGAAAAAACGAGTTTCTTGAAATTTCATCCTGATCCAATTCAGTAAAATCTGGTAGAACCATGTAGACCGTACTCCTAAAAATTGTTTCCTCGGTATACCGACATAGGCATTCTTAGAACCCGTTGGTTTAAACCAAGACTTAATACGAACAATTTATCCTGTTAAAGATCGAGCGAGCTGATGAAAATCAGGAACCGAAATATCTGGCAGATAATCCGTACACCCCATAGGTAAATCATACCTATCAACGTACGCACCCCTGAAGCCACAAGCACGAGCTCCGATAATATCGAACGAATGCGCCGCCACCATCATGATCTGTCCAGGTTCTAATTCCATTTTTTGGGCTGCAGCACGGTACACCGCTGGATGAGGTTTAAACATACCGACAAGCTCTACCGAAATAATTTCTGAAAAATGGATGTTTATAGAATTATTTGCCAGATGTTCAAGGTATCCTTGCCCACCATTGGATAACGCCACAAGCTGAAACTTTTCAGATAGCGTATTCAACCCTTCAATAGCATCCGGAAAGGCCTGGAGCTTTTGATATTCCTCCATTAACAATTCTACACCTTCGGATGAATATTCAATTTTATTCATATCTAAACAATAAATAAGAGCCCGCCGACACGTCTCCAAATAACCACTATGCCCGAGCATCAATATATTGTCCTGGTATTGCTCGATCCGTTGGCGAGCTCTCCATTGATCCCAAAACAAATCACTTTTAATTACTGCCCTGTGGGATTCCAAAAACGTCTCTATTGGGGTAATCAAACTACCCGACAAATCAAGCACGGTACCGAATATATCGAATGCTAATGTATTGACCGACCTCAAGTTAGAACTATTCAAGAATTAACTCCCTATCTTTAAACGTTACGTATCCCAAGGGTCAATAGGCATCCTTAACCATTCTTAATCTAAGAAAAGTTTGTTTTTTTAGCAACTATCCTGGCCGATGCATTCTCACTCAACCAACCTTCTTCATAAAAAATTATTTCGAGTGAATCACAAACTCTTTTAAGCTCCCCTGTTTCGGCCAAATATTTTTCGGTTGGATGTTCATGTCTAGTTAGATTAAGCTTGGTAAAAATCTCGGCTAAAAAAATACCCCCAGGTTTTATCTGATGACAAATTAACTTGAATAAATCAGCCTGCCAATAATGGAAGCAGGTTATAACGTCAAACTCACCGGGAGGTAGAGCCATTTCATCCAGATCCGCTACAACTGTTTCCAAGGTAAACCCACGTTTCTCAGCATTCAAGGTCGCAGCCTTGAGCCCAATTGCCGATATATCTATAGCAGTCACATTTAGCCCAGAACTAGCCAACCATAATGCTATCCGCCCATTTCCAGACGCAACATCTAAACCGAGTCCATCGGGTAACAGCCAAGGACGAAATGTTTCCAACCAAGCGGGCGGCTCAACCAGTGAGCCTTTTAACAGAGAATATCGCTCATTCCATTTTATTTGATCAAACTTAGACACGGCTCGCTCAAAGATCTAACTGACCTGTAGGATTATCATCGGTACGACTTATAAAAAGTTCTCAGATCTTCCACTAATAAATTGGGTTCTTCCAACGCAGCAAAATGTCCACCTCTTTCCATTTCAGTCCATCGGGACACTTTATAAGATCGTTCTGCCCATTCACGCGGAGGCACACTAATTTCGGCCGGAAACACTGCTATTCCTACGGGGGTGGGAACCCGATCTCCCTTATTTAATGTCCACGGATTACTTTGATTTTCTAGATACATCCTGACCGAGGAACCTATAGTTTGCGTTACCCAATATATCGTTATGTTAGTTAATAATTCATCTTTAGTAAATTTTCGTTCGATGTCTCCGCCACAATCACTCCAAGTCCGATATTTTTCTACTATCCAAGCAGCTAACCCTACAGGAGAGTCATTTAACCCATAAGACAATGTCTGAGGTTTCGTGCCTTGAATATGACTATAACCGCCCTCGGTCTGCTGCCACTGAGCACGTTTATCGACAAGACTCTGTTCTGCTTCTGTTAATGTACAGGAACCTGCCCCTAAATAGGGTTGAGGTCGGGTAACGGACGTCAAATGTATAGCGATCAAATTATCCGAGTGATTCTGTCCTAACCAAGAAGTAACTCCCGCACCTAAATCTCCACCATGCGCCGCATATTGGTCATATCCTAAATTTACCGTCATGAGCTGATTCCACATTCCCGCGACCTTTTCAACATCCATACCAGGAGTTGTAGACCGATCCGAAAATCCAAAGCCTGGTAGTGAAGGAGCAATTACATCGAAGGCGTCCTCAGGGTCCCCCCCATACGAGGCTGGGTCTGATAATAAAGGAATGATTTTGTGCATCTCATAAAAAGTGCTCGGCCATCCATGAGTTATAACGATGGGTAATGGCCTCGGCCCCTTCCCTTTCTCATAAATAAAATGGATATTTAACCCCCCGACTTCCGATTTAAATTGTTGAAAGCCGTTTAACTTCCTCTCTTGAGCACGCCAATCAAATTCAGTAATCCAGTAGTAGACCAATTCTCTCAAATATTCTAAATTACTACCGTAGCCCCAATCTGATCCGGAAATCGCATCAGGCCAGCGAACATTTTCAAGCCTTTTTCTTAAATCAATCAGTACTGATTCCTGAATATGGATATTAAAAGGGTTCATCGTCATAAGAATCCCTTCTCCTATAACTGAACTAAGCGCTTCAAATTACCCCACAATTGAATAAACTCTAACCGCATTATCATGGAACAAAGAAGACCGTTCAGTAGGTGAATAACCCATTGAAAGTCGTTTAAAAGCGTTGTACACAACGTTATAAGAATACGAGACTTTATCTACAGGGAAATTACTTTCAAACATACATCGATCAACACCAAACTGATCTATACAATGTTCCATTAACGGTTTTAGGGAACCAGCTAGTTCTTCGGATCCAACTGGTTTTGAACGTCGAGACCAGTCAAACCCGTAACGTGCTTGACCCACTCCACCCAATTTCATAACCACGTTGGAACACTGAGATAGAATCGCAATCCCTTTACGCCATTCTGTAAATACTTCTTCATCTCGGTTCGCATATGGCCCAATCCTTAAAAGACCACCAATATGATTCACAACTATAGTAAGGTCGGGTATTGCTTTTGCGAAATCAGCTAATTCTTCAAGTTGAGGAAAGTAAAGAGAATTCTCTAAGATAAACCCCATGTCTGCCAGTTGCCGAGCACCATCGCGATAAGATTCCGTAGAAAGAACACCCTGAATTTCTCTATTTAAAATATCTGGACTCGCATCCCATCCAACCGAGTGTCGGATACCCCTGAACCGGTCTGGACTAGCTGCTGCTAGGGCTTCCAAAACTGGACGCACATTATTCCCCGATTTCAAATCTGCTTTCCCTATTATCCCTGCCGCAGTCCTCGGATAACCTCCTCCCCGATTGCTCACCAAATTTTCAACAAACTCTACCTCACCAACGGACCGCATTTCCTCTGGACCGTCAGGACGATATTCAGCACTGACCTCTATGAAAACAGTAGATTGCACGTTATGCCCACTGGTTAAATCATCCAACAACTCGGGTAGCAAATACTGTTGATAGGATACTGGCTCCGGTCTATGAACCCACAAATGATGATGCGGATCGCATATGGGTAAATCGGGGTCCAAAGACGCTTCCTGAGTTTGTTCCAACCATTCATTATCTCCTATCACCATTGTTAAAACCCCCGTCCAAAAAAATTTCAACCCATAAACCGGCTAGTCATAATACACTCCAACCTGATTGTTGACGATTATGCCAGTGAGAACTAATCTTGTCCAAGTTCTGGTACGAAATACAGAAGAATCAAGATCAAACAATCAGTTCATCAGAGTTGGACATTTTATATGCTGACTCTAGATTATCAAGGGGTTTAAGTGAAAACGTTACCGTTACGTATTGATGGCCGAATTTGGGATGAGCCGAGAGAAACGACAATAGAACCAAGTTACCAAAAATTTGCGGAAGGGTCTGCATTAATAACAGTGGGATCTACCAAAGTTCTTTGCGCTGCATCAGTAGAGGAACAGGTACCACCCTTCTTGAGAGGGCAGGGAAGAGGATGGGTCACCGCGGAATACAATATGTTACCCAGATCTACCAACACCCGTATCTCTAGGGATCGTGGTAGCGGCAGTGGCAGGTCTCAAGAAATCCAACGGCTTATTGGTAGGTCCTTGAGATCAGTTATTGATATGGATGCTCTAGGGGAACGGACGATAAACATAGACTGCGATGTAATTCAAGCAGATGGTGGTACGAGGACCGCCGCTATCACCGGATCCTATGTCGCCTTGTATCAGGCTATAAAGAACCTAATAGATGAAGGATTATTATTTACAAGTCCTTTAAATGTCCCTGTAGCAGCGATCAGCGTCGGATTAATCGGCGGAGAGTTAATGTTGGATTTGTGTTACGAAGAAGACTCTAAAGCTCAAGTAGACTTCAATATAGTTTCAACAGAAAACGGCGAGTTGGTGGAACTTCAAGGTGCAACTGAAGCTGCGCCATTTCCGAGACATCGAGTAACAGAAGTATTGGCCCTAGCTTCACGAGGAATGGAATATCTTTTCGATAGGCAACGTGCAGCAATCTTACATGTCTAAGCTATAATATTAGGAGACGAAGCATATCCCACCACCCATTAGCGAAATGGTAACTACCAAACACTATATTAAGATCTTGGCATCTGTAACCTGTATCTTGCTGATCTGGGGATCATTAATATCTTGCAATTATTTACGCCCGACAGCAGACAATCAGCCTTCTTCAACAGAGACCGATCACGCCGATAATTCAAACAATAACAACGAATCAAAAGAATCTATCACTCCTATTTTATCTAGTTCGTTAGATTATGGTCTACTGAACGTAGCGGATACTGTCGAGGAAGTACGACCATCCGTAGTTTCGATCGTTTCCGAAACTGTGGTAATAAGCAGATACGGGCGACCGCGTCCTGCATTCGGGAGCGGCACTGGAGTTATTTTTACTGCGTCCGGGCTAGTACTAACTAATAATCATGTTATCGAGAAATCCAACAGCATTACCGTAACAATGGAAGACGGCACACAAGAAAGGGCAAAATTAATAGGGTCGGATCCTATGTCGGATCTCGCAGTTCTGAAATTGCCTAATGGTCCTTACCCTTATTTGCCATTAGCTACAAATAGCAAGCCTCGTGTAGGAGATTGGGTTATAGCAATAGGTAACGCCCTTGCCCTACCTGGGGGTCCTACGGTCACTGTTGGAGTAATTTCCGCTTTAGGGAGATCCTTAGAAGTTGCCAATGGTATCACCCTCTTTGACTTGATCCAGACAGATACAGTAATTAACCCAGGAAGTAGTGGGGGACCACTCTTAAATCTGTCCGGTGAATTGGTTGGCATTAACACTGCTGTCCAGCGTTTTTCCGATACAGGGACTTTAGTAGAAGGTGTTGGTTTCGCTATAAACGTTCAGACGGCCACTTTGATTTCTCAGCAATTGGTTGACTTAGGCCGTGTTCGATGGGCCTGGATAGGGGCGTTCTTAGATGACCTCGACCCTCGAAGAGCCGCAGAAGCAGGATTGCCGATCCGTGAAGGCGTCGTGGTGTTAAACCTATTCAAAGATGGTCCGGCTCACAAATACGGGGTCAAACGAGGTGACATCATATTGTCTTTGAATAATCATAAAGTAGGAACCACCCAAACATTAGCTAAACACATGCGCCAAACGTTCGCACCGGGTGATGAAATCCAGGTTGAATTGTATCGAAACGGAGAACGCATCACTATTCCGATAATGCTGGAAGAGAGGCCCAAGATATAATCAAAAAAACCCTCGTTGAAAAATGCCCACGCCTTATCCGATCACCTCTCCTTGATCGTTTAATATCACTATTGGCAAGCCCAGTTCTCGCAAACCGCTTTCCACTACGCTTAGATCTCCAACAACTAATATGGTCAATTGTTCGGGACGAACTCGATCTTTACCCGCCAGATGGACATCTTCTAATTTGACCTCCGCAAGTTTGGCTCCAACTGTTCTAAAATAATCGCGTGGCAGACCGTGCAACACCATTTGAACCATACTACCAAGAATCTGGCCGGGTCTCTCAAAACCCGCTGGAAGGCCTTGCAACATACCACTTTGAGCGGAAGTCAATTCTTCCAAACTTACGGGCCTTGTTCCGTTTATATCAGAGAATTCCTTGAGTATTTCTTTGACAGATTCGCTAGTAACCGCTGTCTGGACGCTGCCGCCAGCGACAAAAGCAGAGGGCTCTTTAAACCAAGAGATACTTGAATGAAACCCGTAACTATATCCTTTATCCTGCCTAAGATTTTGGTTTAATCTAGCAGAGAATTGCCCACCAAATACAAAATTTAAAAGTACTAACTTAAAGTAATCTTCATCAGATCTGGCTATGGTAGTATGCCCAGCCCGTATAACGGACTGAGCAGCTCCAGGCTTATCTACTAGGTAAATGGTAGTTAAAGCCTCACTAGCGGTACAATGGTCATCATGGTTGGAATCGGCAGAAGTCCCGTTACTCCAATCTCCGAAAGCTGAAGAAACTTCCGTTTGAGCCTCATTCAAACTGACATCGCCTGCTATGACCAGCGTTGCGTTTTGAGGTCCGTAATAATCTTTAAAATAAGTCTCTATATCCTCCTTAGTGAAGCTTGATACAGATTCTTCAGTCCCAACAGAAGAGTGACCATACTTAGAGTAATTACCAAAAATTAAACCTGGCATTATTTGTTCAGCAATGAAACCGGAGTCGTCTTTTGCTCGACGTAAATCAGTCAGATGTTCTCTTTTTACCCGATCCAATTCAACTTGAGGGAACGATGGGAATTTCACTACTTCAGCCATGAGTTTTAGAGCTTTTTTCCAATGCTTTGTTAAAGTCTCAGTAGAGACTAAGGTCATCTCTCTACGAGCTTCGGCAGATAGGCGCGCTCCTATGAACTCGAAAGATTCTGCTACTTCTTGACTCGATTTATCTTTGGTCCCCTCTGATATCATCTGCGCTGTAAAAGTAGCTAACCCTGGTTTATTTTGAGGATCAGTTATAGTCCCCACTGGCATAAGCAAACCAAACGACACTACCGGCATTTCGTGTTTCTCCAACACCAAAATATTCAGGCCGTTGGAGATTTTTACTTCTTCTGGTATCGGGGCTGAGAATATTGGTTCCTTAGCTGCAGCAGGCATCATAGTACGGTCCAATTGTGCAGTTGAAGCGGTAAGGGCTTGTTCTGGAAGGACCCGTAAACGAACTTGCCTTTCATCTAAAACCGATTGGTTAACTCTAAGAATATCTTCCTGGGTAACCCTTAGATAATCATCAATACTGGTGTTAATCATCCCAGGATCACCGGCAAAAATATTAAAATGGTTGAGATCATCAGCCCTACCGCCAAACCCACCGATATGCGTTAATTGCCGATAGTGTTGGGCTTCTAAACGATTTTTAGCCCTATCTATTTCTTCCTCTGTAGGAGGATTAGAACTGATACTGTCTAGTACCTCGTCGGTTGCCGCTTGGATCTCCTCCAGACCGTGACCTTCTGCTGCTGTAACATCGACTACAAATTGCCCAGCCACTTCTGATGCGTGAAAACGGGCTCCGGCACTTTGGGCGATTTGCTTTTCATAAACCAAAGTTTTATAAAGTCGCGAGCTCAGTCCATCCGACAGTACTCCCCTGAGAAGTTCTAAAGCCGGATCATCTGAATCCAAATGCGGTGGAGTTGGCCATGCCATATACATTCGTGGAAGAGAAACTCGGTCCCTCATTTCTAATTCCACTCTACCTTTCAATCCAGAGTCAAATCTACCAAACCTAGGAACTGAAGGACCAGGCTCTAGACTGCCAAAATATTTATCTACCATCTCCAAGGTGGCCTGGGAATTAATATCTCCTGCTATCGCCAGGCTACTATTGGATGGAGAATAGAAGCGTCTAAAAAAATCTTTAACGTCGTCCAAACTAGCAGCATCCAGATCTTCCTGTGATCCTATAGTCATCCAGTGATATGGATGTGGAAGAGGGAACAATGCCTCTTGAATTTGCCAATGCGCCATTCCATAAGGGCGATTTTCATAGCTTTGCCGCCGTTCATTTTTTACCACGTCTCGTTGTATATCAAACCGTTGTTGATCTAACGCATCTACGAGAAACCCCATTCGGTCTGCTTCTAGCCACAATGCCAATTCCAAGTGGTTAGATGGCACATCTTCCCAATAATTAGTCCGGTCAGATGTAGTGGATCCATTTAAGTTAGCCCCTACCTTCTGTAGGGGTTCAAAATGACTACTATTATGATGTTTAGATCCTTCAAACATCACATGCTCAAACAGATGGGCAAATCCGGTGCGTCCTAATTCCTCATCTTTAGACCCGACGTGATACCAAACGTTTACCGCTACCAACGGTATTGAATGGTCTTCATGTAATATGACATCTAGGCCATTTGATAGCGTCGTCTTTTCAAAGGCTATATTTTCCATGCTCTCCTTTCTTCGCTGCAGTGTTAAATGGGCGATAAACAACAAACTCCCATTAGCAATTATGAGACCAGCAACCCAGAATTATAAATAATCGCATTCGTTTTGAATCTGCTACGTCCTGGTCACAATTTTTTATTATTAGGCGACCGCATGTTTCAATACCAATGTATATATTATCAATACTTCTACTAATAATTAGCTCATTTTACTGGTCTAAGTAATTACGAACAAGTTCAGCTCATATATATTATTCCACGATTATGCGCTACAAATTCGGTAGAATCCCACCGTAGATAGCATCATGTCAACTAACTGGCAATTCAACTTACCATGGTATATTCCTTTACCCTTGCTTGGTAGCCTGCGATAATAAGTGTACTAAAGTTGATCTTGAATATATTGGTAACTAATCGAAGAATCTACTATGGTCTTAGAACGAGGAGAACTTCAAAGAATGCAAGCTCTGCAAGACATACAGGTATTAGACTTAACTAGAGCATTAGCAGGCCCATTTTGCACGTTGATGCTAGGAGATTACGGCGCTGATGTAATTAAGATAGAAATACCAGAAACTGGAGATGACACCCGTCACTGGGGACCCCCATTTATAGGTGACGAGAGTGCATACTTTCTTTCCATTAACAGAAATAAGCGAAGTTTAACCCTTAATTTTAAAGAGCAGGAAGCGATTAAAATTTTCTTGAAATTAGTGGAAAAAGCTGACGTGGTAGTAGAAAATTTTACTCCCGGAGTTATGAAACGGTTTGGCCTAGACTATGAAGCCGTTAAGGCAATTAACCCGTCAATAATATACTGTTCCATCTCAGGATTCGGTCAGGATGGTCCGTATCAAAATCGACCAGCATATGATCAGATTATGCAGGGCGTCAGTGGTCTTATGAGTATCACTGGGGAACCCGATGGGGAGCCCCAGAAAGTAGGGATCGCCGTATCTGATATCGGCGCAGGTATGTGGGCCGCTTTTGCCGTAATGACCGCTTTACACCACCGAAGTAACAGCGGAGATGGTCAGCACATAGACATATCAATGTTAGACGCACAAGTAGCATGGATGACTTACCAAGCAGCCTATTTCTTCGCCAATGAAGAACCCCCAAAACGTCTTGGGGCAGCACATCCCACTCTGGTACCCTACCAAGCTTTCATGAGCCAAGACGGAAAATATGTCAACGTAGCCGTTGGATCCGAACGTTTATGGGAACGTTTTTGTGAGGGTGTGAATAGAATGGATTTAAAAGATGACCCCAATTTCGCCCAAAATGGAGATCGTGTAAGAAATCGCTCCACTCTAGTACCATTACTTCAAGAATATTTCTTAACTCAACCTGCCGATTATTGGGTAGGTGCTCTGCAAGCAGTAAATGTTCCTGCTGGACCCATAAACGATCTAGCCGATGTTTTCAGTGATCCCCAAATTTTACATCGCGAGATGCTGGTTGAGATTCCTCACCCAACACTCAAATCGATCAAACAAACCGGTTTACCACTTAAGTTTTCAGTTACACCTGGGTCTTTTGACAAACATCCACCGTTACTAGGGGAACACAACGAAGAGATTTTAAATTCCCTCGGATATTCCGCCCAGGACATAGCTGGTCTAACCAATAATTCAGTGATTTAATGGAAAAAACATAATAATCAACCAATAACAATGTCAGCAATTACAGGGAGGGGCCAGGAAACGTGGATTTAGGTCTAAGGGAACGGGTAGCAATAGTAGGAGGGTCCAGCCGAGGTGTAGGACGAGCCATTGCGTTAGGCTTTGCACATGAAGGAGCCAGCGTCACAATATGTGCACAAAACGATGAAGCTCTAAAAAAAACCGAAATTGAATTAGCTCGGGTTCATTCACAGCATCATGTATTAGCGATCCCAGCTGACATTTCTACTGGAAGAGATATCCGGCGAGTAGTCAGAGACACATATAACCGATTCGACCAGATAAATATCTTGGTAACTCAGTCAGGAACATCTCCGAATGATACTGCGTCAGAATTGGAAGATGAATCAATTGCATTGGATTTTGAACGAAACTTCTATAGCGCCATTAGACTTAGCCGAGAAGTCATACCTTATATGAAACAACAGCATTGGGGAAGGATCATAAACTTGTTCTCAAGCCCATTCCAGCAATCCGACAAAGGGTTGGCGTTGGCATCTTCCAGCCAACAGGCCCTTATAGGTTACTTCAAATCATTATCCAATGAATTGGCTCCGTTCAATATCACCGTCAACAACGTCATATTTGGCCCAGTCGACACAGAACAATTTGCTTCCCAATTAGAATCTCGTTCCTCCAGCGAATCCAAAGAGATCGACGTGGTTATGGAAGAATCACTAAAGAGAATACCGATGGGCAGATTGGGTAAACCCGAGGAGATAGCCGATTTAGTGTCTTTCCTCGCATCTGACAGAGCTAGCTTTTTGACCGGAGGTAGTACGGTTATAGATGGAGGCATGTTACAAACTATCCGATAAAGTCTGCACTTGGAATTAAAATATGAGCCCGAACCAGATTTTTGAAACTTGTCAACAATTCTTAGCATCCAACAATATACCAGGTTGGTTAATACACGATTACCGAAATTCGAACCCTATATTCAATCAAGTATTGCCCTCTCTGGGTCATGTAACGAGACCTACTCTTCTCTATATTCCTGCACGGGGAAAGCCGATGTTACTGGTACACCACGTAGATGCAGGCAAATTCGCGTATCAGGATGCGCTCTCAGCAGACAAACCTGACTTCAACCTGACCGTCTACCAAAGTAGAAACAGCATGGTGGATTCTCTACAGTCTATCTTACGGGACGCGCCAAGAGTTGCAATGGAATATTCCCCTAACAATGATCTGCCAAGAGTATCAAGGGTTGATGCAGGTACAGTAGAGTTGGTTCGGTCTCTGGGTAGTGAAGTTGTGTCTTCAGCAGATCTAATGCAGTTTTCAACTCAAAGGTGGTCTACAGATCAATTGTCAGGACATAAACGCGCAGCAGCAAAGTTGGGTAACATAGTAAACCAAGCTTTCGGGCTCATCGGAACACAACTGAGAAATTCCCACCACATTAGTGACGCTCCATCAGAATTATTCATAGCGGAATATATAAGACAACGATTTTTGGAAGAAAACTTAACATCAGCTGATGGCCCTATAGTTTCCATAAATTCTCACTGCTCTGATCCACATTACGAGCCTACTCCCGAAAATACGAGCATCTTCAAACCAGGCGACTGGGTATTAATCGACCTATGGGCTAAAGAATCCTCTCCATCAAGTGTATATGCTGATATCACCTGGGTAGCGTACATAGGTGCTCAAATACCCAGAAAAATCTCCGAGGTTTTTGAAACAGTTATAGAAGCTAGAAATTCCGCATTAGAGTTTTTAAAAACCAGTTTCGAACACGGGGCAGTTAATCAAGGATGGGAGGTGGACAAGGTAGCTAGAGACTATATAAATTCCAAAGGATACGGAGAATTTTTCACTCACCGGCTTGGGCACAGTATTAGCTACGAGGTCCACGGTGAAGCAGTTAATCTAGACAATTTTGAAACCCATGACAATCGCAGCATTATTCCAGGGATAGGGTTCTCCATAGAACCTGGTATATATTTACCGGATTTTGGCGTAAGGTCCGAGATNGACGCCTACATGTCGGAGGANGGCCCTTACGCTACATCTCCAGTACAAAGAGACATCGTTTTAATATCACCTGATTAATCTAATTATTTGCACCCCATCTTAGCCCAAGATACAATATCCCAGAACCGCAGCTACATCTGAACATCGAATTTTGGCTGAATCAACCCAAATAAATCGTGGAGTCGNACCATGCAATTTGGACTAGCCTATGAAATGCAACGACCGACACTTGATGACCACGCTGTGGTTGAAGAAACGATCGAGCAATGTATCCTGGCAGATGAAATGGGATTCGATTATGTTTGGTTTGTCGAACACCACTTTCTGACCACATTCTCAAGTTCTCCTTGCCCAGAGGTGATATTTGGAGCTTTAAGTCGACTGACGAAAAGAATCAGATTGGGTTTCGGGGTCGTCATATTACCCTATCACCATCCAATCCGAGTAGCTGAAAGAGTAGCAATGGTTGACCAACTATCCCACGGGCGNGTTGACTTCGGAACTGGACGATCAGCACCGTATGAACAGACAGGTATGGGGATAGACCCTAGATATACNAGGGATATGTGGGAAGAATCTCTTACCATGATACCCAAGATTTGGGAATCCGATACTTTCGAATGGGAAGGTCAGTTCTGGAATGTACCTCCCAGAGAAGTTTTACCAAAACCGTACCAGAAACCACATCCCCCCATATGGGTTGCTGCATTGCAACCAGCAACATATCAATTGGCTGCAGAAAAAGGAATAGGAGTTATGGCTCTTGGTGTGAGCGCTCCTTCAGTGCTGGAACCGCATATTAAAGATTATCGTGAAACTNTAAAAACCTCGCAGCCAGTTGGAGCCTTCGCTAATAATCAATGGCTAAGTTCTTGTTTCGGATACTGTGGGGAAGATGATCATGCCGCTCAAGAGTTATGTGCCAGATCTCTAAAGAATTTTTTTGGGCCTGGACGACCTTACGTGCAAGATCAAACTGATGTTTACCAAAAGCTTTTACAGCAATGGGGCGGTATCCCGGAGCATCTGGTACAAAATTTCTCCCGTTATATTGACGTGAAAGAAAGTTCCGAAGGAGTGGCCACCCAGTTTGATCTATCAGGCGGGACCGCCCTGGCTCAAAAAATATGGGAGGAAATGGATCCCGGGACCCTAGTAGATAGAGGGGTTATAGTCGCAGGTAACCCCCAGAGTTGCATTGACTCGATTAAGATTCACGAAGCTACCGGAGTTGATCAAATGCAATTTTTAATGGCAACTGAAACTATCGATCATACAAAAGTCATGAAATCTATAGAGCTATTCGGCAAACACGTCATACCGGCTTTTAAGAAATAAGTGAATTAAGGAGATCAATCTGATGAAAAAAGTTGTTAGCGAAATTAGCGGTGCTGTTTTCAGCCTCCCATGGATGGTAGCTAAAGATTACGGTTTGTTCGAAGCCGAAGGTATAGACATGGAGTTTATTCAGGCCAACACAAGTGGAATAGTTGAACATACAGAAAATCCTAACGAAGTAAATCCTATATTGGGTCACACGGCGTTCGAGGAGGCTAGGGTTTCCATATACCGGGCTTGAGAAGAAGGTCAGGTCCGTCGGGCCTATGAAAGCAATCAAGGGGCCAAGGTGATTTCATTACGGTCAGCCGTAGCCAGTCAGGCTATCCTAGTTAGTCCACAGTCCAACCATTATTATCCGGGTACTCTNGGAAATAAGCCGATAGCGGTCCAATTTCATGCAGGATCGCACTACGTGGCATTACGGTTATTGGAAGGGTACTTATCTCGAGATGACATTCAATTGGTACATTATGGTTCTCCACAACATCGTTTTGAGGCCTTGCTAAACGGCGAAGTTGAAGCAGCAGCTCTTATGGAGCCTTGGATTACGCTGGCTGAAAAGCTGGGTTGCAGAGCAGTTTGTGAGGGTCATTATCTGGGTGCAGAAAATGCAAGTGATTCGATGGACCCAGAAACATTTGCATCAATAAATAAAGCGGTTATTAAAGCAGTAGACATGATTAACTCCGACAAACGCAAATATCTTCATTATCTAATCGACGACCCTAGATTCGCCGCNGTAGCAAATCAGTACGGTGGGATAACTCCTGAAGATTTTCATTTACCGAGGCTACGGTATTCCTATAACACGCCTTATTCAGATCAAATAGTTTCAGATACTTATCACTGGATGTTAGGATGGGGACTATTAAATGAAGAAGCTTGTGATTCGAACCTAGTCGAGAATCGCGTTGCCGCCNGCTTGGCCACTAACNCTGACGACTAAACTGATATACTTAGACCTAGATTAGATGTAAAAACCGCCCTGAGAATTATGCAGGGCGGTTTTTACATCTAATCTAAATAAACACCTATATGAACAATCTACCAAGAGATATTCAGAGGTAAAAGTCTGTGTTTTTAATAAAACGTAAGCCAATAGTAGCTGTAGTAGAAATTCATGGGACTATTGGCACTAAAATAAAAGATTCAACATATTCACGAGTACTCGACGGGATAGCCAAGAATAAACGATACGGTGCCTTGGTCCTCGACATTGATTCACCAGGCGGATCCGCTACCGGATCGGATTTGCTATATCACAGCATAAAAAGGGTTTCAGCGTCCAAACCTGTTGTTGCCTATATNAGGGGATTAGGAGCATCCGGAGGATATTACCTAGGCTGCGCTGCTAACCAGATCGTATCTTTACCAACGGCGTTGGTCGGATCAATAGGAGTCATCCATATACGGCCTATCATTGAACAACTGTTAAATAAGGTAGGAGTAGAAATTTCGGTATTTAAAGAAGGGTATTTAAAAGACATGAGCGGGTTCTGGCGTTCTCCAACCGATGAAGAGAGCGATAAATTTCAATCTCTCCTTAACGAGATGTACGAGACGTTCGTAAAAGTCGTATCGGATGGGAGACATATGGACAGAGACCANGTCCTGGCTCTTGCTACAGGAGAATTGTACACAGCCCAAAAAGGATATGAAACAGGACTTGTGGATGTGTTGGCAGATTTCCAACGATCAATTGAAATCGCAGCCGAACTTGGGGGATCTAAGCCAACTCCGAAATGGGTTAGGCCCAAAAAAGCGTTCTCCGCACGTATGCTCGGCCGAGAATCATCGAGCATGAACATCCTGACAAATGGAATTAATCAGTTAACCTCAGGAGGAATATACTATTTAGACCCTGGCCACATTTTAGGAGATCGGTAGGATAGGTTCATACCGGATTAAATTATTTCTGAACATAAATTCTACAATATACCCGCTTATGCTACTTTTCTAGCATCTTCGCTTTTTGCCATAACTCTTCTTTCTCTGACAGTGGGAGATCCGAGAAAAGCTTTCCACTATCCAATGCGAGTTCTTCCATTCGCATGTACCTACCAGAGAATCTGGCATTAGCCTGACGGAGTGCATCCTCCGCTTGTACGTTCATCCAACGACACAGATTCACCATCACCAACAGCAAATCTCCAATCTCNTGAATACTCTCTTGCTCCGTTACTGCTTCGGTTAACTCTTTGCATTCCTCTTCTATCTTACTCAATACGCCGTTTATATCTTCCCATTCAAATCCAGATTTGGACGCCCTATCTTGCATTAATTGCGAATAGACTAGAGCTGGTAAATCCTTCGGAATGCCCTCAACCGGAGATTTGGTGATACCCTTTTCTGCCCGTTCCCGCGCCTTAAGCTCTTCCCATTGTAGTTCAACTTCTTCCGCATTTCCTAACTTTACATCGTCGAAAACGTGGGGATGTCGCCTGATTAACTTTTGATTTACTTCTACAAGCAAATCAGATATCGTGAATGATCGATGTTCTCTTGCTATATCAGCATGAAAAGCAATTTGCACTAAGATATCGCCAAGTTCCTCCTTGAGTGCCGCAGGATCGTCATTATCGATAGCTTCTAGCACCTCGTAGCACTCTTCAAGCAAATGACGCTTAAGAGAACCATGAGTTTGGTCTATATCCCATGGGCATCCGCCCGGCGCACGGAGAGTTTCAACAATCTTTATTAGTGTATCGAANTTTTCAAGGCCATCATCCAGAACGTTTTTTTCTAACATATTAAAATTATAAATCCAATGTGGTTTTCCGAACAAGGACAGAACATTGAATTCAATAGAATCTTGGGCAGCAAGGTTAAAAGTTATCGTAGCGAAATGTCACGTCACCTTATTTATCTTTTGTATTCCCGTCTTAATATTATCCGGTACTGTGACTTGGGCTATTAACGATATAGGTTTGTACCAGAAGGGATTTGATAAATATCACATTTCCATAAAAACAGGCATATCATCAGAAAATCTAACAGACGTGAGNAGACAAATACAGAGCTATTTTAACTCTACGGACGAACCCCTATTCGTGAAGACAAAAATCTTTGGGGACGAGCGCATTCTTTTCAATGACCGAGAAACAACTCATATGCGAGATGTAAAAAAACTAATTCACCTAGTTTACAGCTTGATGATAATCTCAGGAATTTATATTGTAGGGACGATTATCTGGAGTCGTATTTCAGGCCCGACTTGGCCTTTTTACACNAGACCATTAATTATCGCCTATGGCGGGTATTTAACTATCTTATCAGTGCTGTCCCTGGGCTTTTTATCCTTAACTGGATTCGATGAAGTATTTGTTACCTTCCACGAGATAAGCTTCAGTAACGATCTTTGGATACTGGATCCGAGAACAGATTACTTGATAATGCTTTTCCCATTCGGGTTCTGGTTTGACACGACTATAAAAATAGGACTCATCTCTATTGTCGTATCAACGATCGCAACAGCAGCCTCGACTGGCGTACAANTTGTTGCCAATATCTTCAATAATAGANCCAATAAAATCTANCTCAAGAGTCTNACNGAGGGGTCCAGNATTTAAATGGACTACCATCTGTCATCAGTGACTAGCGCAGCATCCGCCACCACAGCATCCACCACCACCCATAGGAGGCGGCATGGTATTGAATCCCATGTCTGAAGCAGGACCTCCACTACTTATNGAGGCAAAAACAGATATAGCTCGTTTAGCTGGCTGCTCGCAAGAAGGACACTCTGCCCCTGTGGAACTCATTGGCTGAAGTTTTTCAAATTTATTATTACAGGATGGGCAATGATATTCATATAGTGGCATATCAGAACCTCTCTTAATGTTCTACCTGGATTATAATCTAATTACTAGTCGGTTCGAGACAGGTCAAATATTATCCCGAAATTCCGCCGCAGACCTACCTGACTCATGCCTCGAACCCTTCGTCTATTTTTTCCTTATATACCTAGNATAGACAAACATACCAACATTAGTTGTTACGATAATTATGCGACTTTGATACCAAGCTCAGCTTGTAGATCAGTAATACTTTGAGCTCTACTCTTTTGGGGTCGACGTTCCCGTCTACCGATCGGTTCATTNTCAACCAATGGAACAACCTTAATAGCTATAAATACCGGACCAGTTTCATTCATTATTTGATCTATATTAGTCGCAAAATCTTCAAGGTCTTCGAAAGAATAAGCAGCAGCATACCCTGCCTCTTTAGCCATCCCGGCGTAGTTTATCTCTTCAGCATTAGGAACTGGCTGGCCACCTGTGGTAGCGTAACACTCATTATCCAAAAGAAAATGGAAGAAGTTCTGGGGTTTCTTACCAGCTATGGTTGCGACAATCCCGAGGTTCATCAGCAGAGCCCCTTCTGAATCAAACAGAACTACTTTTTCATCAGGTAGNGANANTGCCAAACCGAGCGCGGCCGAAGTGGTTTGACCCATTGCACCNCCGAGATTCATATCTCTCTTGTCATTGTCGGTGTAATCTCCCCANTGCCGACCCGAAGTACCTGTTGGTATCACAATCGAGTCCCCTCGTTTCTCTTTGAAAGTCCGAAAAACATCTTCTACACGAATCATTGAAGCACTCCTAGCAAATGGAATTCTCAGATTTTATCTACTATTTGATTTAGTCTAGTGAATTTATATTCTATTAAAGCCGTGATACTCATCACCCACCAAAATCGCAACCGGACGGTTCGTCTTTTTGGCTTCTTCAAAGGCCACAGATATTCGATCCGCATCTTCATTGGTTTCCACCAAGTAATAGTTAACCCTCATAGCATTTAAAAAGGGCTCGGTATACCTGGCAATAGAATCAGATATTACACCATGTCTATTCCAGCCCCTGTAACCAATTACCATGACCAGAGGAAATCCGGAATCTAATGCCATTCCCCTTATCGAATCACCTGACTCCAACATACCGGTGTTCTGAATCAGACATACAGGCTTCTTACCACCTATGATCAAACCGAGGGCAATAGCGAAAGTTTCTCCCTCTCGAGAAGCAGGAACTACCTCTAACCAGTCTTGTTCCTTCATAAGCTCGTAAAGGTAGTTTGTTTCACTGTCGGGGATAGTTACTACGTGGCTTACTCCATTTCTCTTAAATTCCTCGATTAAACCCTCAGGACTTAATATCGCGGCTTGCTGTTCTACCATTACCACTCCCAGTTCCGCTTTTGCGGTTATTTGCTAACGGTGGATCCCTTAGAGCAGTTTTAATCTGATATTATTAATGCCCTAGGTAGCCCATTATATGGTCAGCTACGACGTGGGTCAAACAAGAATTGTCCGCCTGAAAAAAGAATGGGATCTCCATTAATCGTGCCCCCACCGGCCAAAATACGTATTTTCTAGGGCTGACCCACCGTCCACATCTTTATATAACATTTCAAGAGGTTCTTTACATGCAAGACTTACCGCCCATCGCCCCTCAAAAGCAACAAGAATTGACGGCCCACGGAGATATTCGAATTGACCCTTGGTACTGGATCCAGGATATGGAGGACCCTGACACTCTGGAATACCTAAATTCTGAAAACTCCTTTACTGAGCACATTTTCGAACCTTGGGCAGAACAGCGAGAACAGCTCTTCACCGAAATGCGAGCTCGTATCAAGGAAGATGATTCGACAGTGCCTTCGAAAGAAGGCGATTATTGGTATTACACCAAATTCGAAGAGGGTACTCAATATCCTATTTTTTGCAGGAAATATCTATCTCTAGACAAACCAGAAGAAATT
>PAMF01000062.1 GCA_002707185.1 Chloroflexota bacterium
TACCTCAGACGAATAAGCAATTATGGCTAACAGAAATGAAATTTCCTTCTATTTTCCTCATAAATTAGATNCAAAAANNCTTTTAATNTATTATAAAATANNNAAATAANTNTTNCNAAACTTATGGTTTCTTNTGAANTCNCNCTCAAATAACTTNAACTGNGTTGTCCTTAAGGNATANCTGGCCTAGATAATTCANTNGNAAAAGAGCCCTGGGNGCGNGGAAGGNNACGCACAGCCANGGGAAGTCGTTTGGGAGATTTCGTTACNAAGTCAANACCAGTTGGGACCGCTTTCNCACTCCNCACATCTAGNTTTTTCTCAGCTGNTCCCTGCGGAGNNAAAACTTTGCCGGGAANGGTNGTTAAACAAAAACATCATCCCATGTACCTTGGGTAGCAGCTTTACTGTACTCGGTTGCCCGATTTTCAAAGAAATTTACGTGCTCCACCCCATTAACCATTTCTTCCACCCAAGGAAGCGGGTTACTACTGGTTCCGAAGGCAGGATCCAGTCCAAGTTGCTTTAATCGTCCGTCGGCCACAAANCGGATGTATTTCTTCACATCAGCCCCATCTAAACCCTCAACTCCACCAAGCTCAAAGGCACGATCAATAAAGGCATCTTCATGTGACACAACCTTCAAACATATTTCATGGAGTTCGTTATCCAACGAATCCGTCTGCAATTCATTATTTTCTGACATGAAAGTTGCAAACAATCTGATCATCGAGTTCGTGTGGAGGGANTCGTCTCGTACAGACCAAGAGACGATTTGGCCCATCCCTTTCATCTTATTAAATCGGGGGAAATTGAGTAGAATTGCGAAGCTCGCAAAAAGCTGCAGACCTTCTGTNAAAGCACCAAACGTAGCTAGGGTACAAGCTATATCTCTCTTGGTTTCCGATTTAAATCCTTGGAGAAAATCATATTTGTCCTTCATCTCCTTGTATCTCAGAAAAGCAGAGTACTCCACTTCTGGCATGCCGATAGTGTCTAAAAGATGTGAATAAGCAGCGATGTGCACCGTCTCCATGTTNGAAAAGGCGGCCAACATCATCTGTACCTCGGTCGGCCTAAAAACCCTAGAATAATGCCTCATATAGCAGTTATTNACCTCAACATCCGACTGCGTGAAAAAGCGAAATATTTGCGTAAGAAGATTTCTCTCCTTAGAAGTCAGTGTTTTATGCCAATCTTTTACATCATCTGCTAAAGGAACCTCCTCCGGCAGCCAGTGTATCTGCTGTTGCTTGAGCCACGCATCATAGGCCCAAGGATAGCTAAAGGGTTTGTATACTGGATTTGCATCAAGCAAAGTCATAGGAATCCATTATCCGTNACTGGCAGGCAAGGCATTCATCGTAGTCAANTAAANNATNTAAAGNTTGGGATTNTTTTTGCGCCNTGACCGGAGCACCGATCCCCAANGAAGCAATGGTATCTGCACGCTGCAGAGATTTAGATCTGCAGTAATAAAGACTTTTTATCCCCTTTTTCCAGGCGCTGAAGTGGATCCCGTGCAAGTCTCTTTTATGAATATCAGCTGGCAAAAACAAGTTTAACGACTGTGACTGGCATATAAACGGAACCCTGTCGGCAGCCAACTCTATCAACCATCTTTGATCTATTTCAAAAGCAGTCTTAAATACATCTTTTTCATTTTGGGTCAGGCAATCGAGATGTTGAACAGACCCCTCATTCGCAACAATTGAAGACCAAATTTTATCATCATCTCTACCCTTCTCCTGTAGGAGTTTTGTTAGGTGTTTGTTTCGAACATTGAAAGACCCACTTAGAGTTTTGTGAACATAGCTGTTCGCCGCAAAAGGCTCTATTCCCGGTGAAGTCCCACCGCAAATTATGGAAATAGAGGCAGTAGGCGCTATAGCTAATTTATTCGAAAACCGTTCCATCACCCCAAAATCTGCGGCATCGGGACAAGGTCCGATTTCCACCGCCATTTCTCTGGAGGCTCTATCAGCTAGAACCTTAATATGTTTAAAAATTCTCATGTTTAGGGACTTCGCCATGGCTGATTCCAACGGCACACGTTTTTGCTGAAGATAAGAGTGCAATCCCATCGCCCCCAAACCAACGCTCCTTTCGCGCATAGCTGCATATTTTGCTTTAGACATGTTATCTGGAGCATTATCGATAAAATCTTGGAGGACATTATCCAGGAACCTCATCACGTCTCCAACGAACTGTGGATCATCAGTCCATTCATCAAAATATTCGAGATTCAAGGAAGAGAGACAGCAAACGGCTGTGCGCTCTGAGCCAAGGCGATCCAGTCCCGTCGGCAGCGTTATCTCACTGCACAGATTAGACATCTTTACGCTCAACCCAGCCAACTTCTGATGCTCTGGTAAAGCCCTATTTACATGGTCAATAAACAGTAAATAGGGCTCGCCTGTTTCTATCCTAGCCGTTAGGATTCTTACCCACAAATCTCTAGCTGAAACCTTCCGGACAATTGCCTTATCCTTTGGGCTTACCAAGGCCCAATCTTCGCCGCTTTCTACTGCGCGCATAAAAGCGTCAGGGACCACTACAGCGTTATGTAAATTAAGCGCCTTCCTGTTGGGGTCCCCGCCTGTTGGCCGCCGGAGTTCAATAAATTCTTCTATTTCGGGATGACTGACGGGTAGATAAATAGCGGCACTTCCCCTTCGGAGGGAACCTTGGCTTATGGCAAGGGTCAACGAATCCATCACTCGGATAAATGGGATAATCCCAGATGTTTTACCATTCCCCCCAACTGTCTCCCCTATGGAACGAAGATTGCCCCAATAACTCCCTATTCCTCCGCCCCTAGCTGCCAACCAGACATTCTCAGTCCATAGATCTACGATACCCTCGAGGCTATCAGATGACTCATTTAGGAAACATGAAATTGGCAGCCCACGGTTGGTCCCACCATTGCTTAAAACCGGGGTGGACGGCATAAGCCAGAGCCTACTTATATAATTATATAGCCGCTGTGCGTGAGCCGTATCGTTCGCATAATAACTCGCAACTCTAGCAAATAGTTCTTGGTAGGTCTCTTCGGGCATCAGATACCGATCATCTAATACCGCCTTACCAAATCCAGTAAGCAGCGCGTCCCTTTCACCAAGCGTCTCTACTTGACCACCCCGTTCAAGTTGGACCGCGTTGAGCATTTTTGCTACCTCTACAAATATTCTATCCACAAGTTGTGGATAATTCTTTGTGGAAAACCCCCACATGCTGCGTCGGACTTATTTGCTAGCACTAAATAGCGGATAGCCAATAAAACAAAATAGCTTAGTCCCGTGCAAGACACTTTCTCACTGAAGACTTAGCTTAGATAGGATTAAACCTCTTTTTAAGATCTCAAACGGCTCCGAACACCACCCCAAACCCCACAAGCTACTTAAGTAGGGCCGCTTTCCTCTCATGTCTTCCGACACATCAATAATTTTGGAATAAATCTACTCCGATCCCAAAAAAGTTCGGGTATTCAGATTAAATCAAGACATGAAATGCCTTCCCCGAATCGCCTTAACGCGCACTACTGTCTTCAAATGAAAAAGTTGTAGGCTTAATACAAAATCTAAGAGCCTCAACCCTGCATCTGCCACAGCGGCCAAGGCTGGGGCAGCCATTATTTCCGCCGACATTTATCCGGGGCTTTGACCCAAACCGCCTACCCCTACACCAATGATAGCTGCAAAACCTCTAATGTCCCTACCCATTTTGAATCTCAGAAAACGATCTAAAAATAAGATGCNCAATTGACCCTCAGAAATCACCTCAACTTCCACGTTCATACCTATACTGACCNCCTGAGGAGGGNCATCCTTCGATCCGGCTCACCATTCTTGGTCCCTCTTTAAGATCGATTAGCGCCAAGTTGTACACACCCCGCCCTTTTTCAGGTCTTTGACGAACGACACTGGTGGCGTGAACGGTACCAATTCCTGAGGCCTNCACCCCATCCCTNTCGGTGCCAGGCATTGTGCTATACTCGGATNNAAACAATACTTCCCAGTACGTTTTGAACGCTGAATCAAGAACCGCGCCTGAGCCAGCAAAGCAAAGTATTTCTACTCAGGTCCGATTGGCTTAGTATCTAGATTCATACTTGTCGCCACTCAAAATAATTAGGTATCACAGTCTTTCCGTTTTTTTAATGACATAATAAACAGAGACTATCCCAACCCCTGAACTCATGATTAAACAACATAAACTACCCGAGCGCAGTCTTATACGACTGATTGCAAAATCCGCCCAGAGAAACCCAGAGGCGACTGCACTTATCCATGGTTCCGAGACCATCTCATACGCCAATTTGCAAACACGCATTCATCGACTGGCCGCTAACCTTACAAAATTGGGAATAACTAAGGGTGATCGTGTTGGCATTTGGCTGCCTAACGTACCTGAGTGGATTGAATCTTTGTTTGCCTGTGCGTATGTGGGAGCCATTTCGGTCTCAGTAAACACCCGCTACCGCAAGTCAGAAGTCACGGATATCCTTAGTCGTTCAGGGTGTAAAGCTCTGGTCTTCTCTTCAAATTATAAAACTATACAATTTTCATCAATACTTCATGAAATTCGTGAAGATCTGCAACAAGAGTTAGAAATACTAATTGTGGTAGGACAAATCAATGAGGAGATTAAAAACACAACTAATGTTCAGATTTTTCCCTATGAATCACTACTAGAAAACGTGACCCCAGTGCAACCAATGGGAGCGGGTTCCTCTAGTTGCATAATGTTTACTACGTCTGGCACCACCAATTTACCAAAATTGGTGGTACATAACCAAGCTACTGTTTCACTGCACTCCAAAAATGTGGCAACTGCCCTAGATCTGGACAGGCCGAATGCCACAGTATTACAAGCCATCCCATTCTGCGGTGTATTTGGATTTTCCCAAGCTATAGCGGCCCTCTCTAGCGGAGCATCTGTGCTCTGCGTGCCATCGTTTGATATTAAAGCCACCCTGAAATTGATCCAAAACCATCAAGTGACACACCTCAATGGCAGTGATGAAATGTTTGATCGTTTAGTTAAATACAGCCAAAACCCCGCTGCCTTCCGTAGCGTAACATTTTGTGGCTATGCCAACTTCACACCATCTCTCACCGATATTGTTGAAAAAGCCGATAAATTGGGGCTCAAGTTGGTCGGTCTGTATGGTGCAAGTGAATTGCTTGCCTTCCTTGCT
Source organism: Chloroflexota bacterium (assembly GCA_002707185.1). The sequence continues at coordinate 5,201 of PAMF01000062.1, forward strand.
ACTCAGAAATCCAATGCTACTCCCTCAAAGCGCGTCCGAATGGGTGGATTCCCGGTAAACAAAAACACTAACGTGCGGGTCCGCAACCCGAAAACAGGAAAACTCCTAGGTCAGGGTAGTGTCGGTGAGCTTGAGTTTAAATGCATAAGCTTAATGGAGGGCTACTACAAAGACCCCGAGGCTACCAAATCGGCCATTACAATCGATGGCTTTTTTAGAAGTGGAGATCTGGGTAAACTTTGCAAGGACGGTAGTTTTGAGTTTTTATCTCGTATGGGGGACGTGCTTCGGCTCGGTGGTTTTTTAGTTAATCCGCAGGAGATTGAAACTTTCATTCAAGGACACCCTGCTGTTTTGGGATGCCAAGTGGTCGGAATAGACGGGCCTGGAAAACCATCCTGTGTGGCCTTTATAATCATAGAAGACACGCTAAATATAAGCGAAGACGAAATTATCCTATTTTGTCAGGATAACTTGGCAAAGTATAAAGTGCCCTCCCATATTTTCTTTATTGAAAAATTTCCTACGACAACAGGTCCTAACGGAACCAAAATCCAGCGAAGCGTCCTGCGAGATTTGGCAGAGAGCAAAATATTATCCCAAAATCACGAGATCTAATCGACAGCAGTACTAGACTCCTCCCCCGACTGAGCTGCAAAAATCGAGGTATAGCCCCCTGACCAATCAGGAGGAATAAGACAGGGTCTAGGGTCGTGGTGAGCCCACCTTGCAGCTTTACCTCTCACAACTGATCGATAGTGCCTAGATACAACAGGGCTAGGAGTATATGCAAACGCATCTGCTGAAGCATAGGCGTTAATGAGCAGCGGCCTTCCATCAGCACGCTTACTAGATGGAGAACCGTGGACCGTTCTTGAATTATGTATGGTTATCGAACCGGCGGGTGCACTTAAATATACGGCCTCCGATGTATTTAATGAAGCTACATCGCTGTCGTTTAGACCTCCAGTCCACTCGCCGTTCTCATCATACAACTCATACAAAGGACCATCATGGGACCGGGGAATAATGGCGACCGGCCCATCATCAGGCCCCGTATCCTCCAGATAACAACCAATGGCAAGCGGACTGTAATTCGTGTGAGGGTAGAATTGAATATCCTGATGCCACTGGACGGTATCATCCCCATCGTGCCACTTAAAATTTAACTTAGAGTGATGAAAACAAACATCTGGCCCCACCAGATCAGCTGCTACATCCGCGATGACACCCTTACTAAAGGACCAATACGTCTCATGTTGTGAATCAGGCTCTTTTAGTCTCCGCAGACGAGGCAATTCTAGAGAATGACCTGGAGCCAAATCATACACCTCATCGCTCTCCATTACCTCCCGGCTCTCCTCCACAAAGTTTGAGGTTACTTCGAGCAGCCGGGCAAGAACTTCCCTGCCAACCAGCTCTTCCACACAGAGGTATCCGTTCTCAAAATAAAATTCCCGCTGTGCTTGCGTCAGCACACGAGAGGGCCTTAATAGAATCTGATCTGGCGTCATTCATTTATTCTCCAACACTGAAAGCCTTCCACTCTTAAAGTATACCCAATAACCAGAAATATGGAACCGCATAGACGTCTTCCTAAGACATCTGGAGTTCACTGCTCAGGAGGCCTACTAACCAACTCTTCTGTTGCCCGTGTGCGGATCTTACTTTCCCGCCAGGCTATATAAACTGCGCTTGAAAAGATAACGGTACTCCCTATCCAGGTAAAAAGACCTGGCAATTCATTAAAAAACAAAAACCCAAGCAGAACCGCCCAAATCATTTTAAGAAAGTCAAACGGCATTACCACATTTGTATCTCCCGCTTTTAGAGCCTCGATCAAAAGCCATTGTCCCACTGTACCCAGCACGCCCATAGTCGCCATTACACAAACCTGTTCAAGCGTCGGAGTTATCCATACTGTCATGGCCGCCAACCCAGACACCGGTGCCTGAAAAATGATCATGTAGGCAATAATTGTAATGCTAGACTCAGTTCGACCCAGAATTTTAATCATAATGAGTGAGCATGCCCAGAGTGCGGACGATGCCATAGCCAGGAACTGTCCCTGACTGATTTCCGCCAACCCAGGCCTAAGGATTATTAGCATCCCGAGAAATGCCACAAAAATAGCCGTCCAGCGCCTCACACCAACGACTTCTCCTAAAAATACTATGGCCAGGATCGTAGCAAATATTGGAGCTGTGAAGGAAAGCGCTATTACATCAGCTAAAGGCGCAATGCTGACAGCATAGAAAAACATGAGCATCCCTATACCATTGAATAACCCACGAACTGAATGCAACCCTAACCTATTGGTCTTTAAAGGGGACAAACCAGCACGGAGAACCCATGGCAAAACCACTAACACACCAAACAAATTTCTAAAGAAGGCCAGCTCAAATGCGTGTAAGTCTGCAGACAGATACCTAATAAGAGCGTGCATAGAAGAAAAAAATATGGTCCCTACGACCATCAATAAAACAGCCCTAAAGTTGCTCTCATTATTTATCGGTAGCACATTACCAAAACGTAGCATTCACCATCCTTAACAGGGAAGCAGGCACATCAAATGCAGTTAAATATAGGCAAACGAAAAATGGCCCCTCTAATATCCGTTTCTTTATGTCATTAGTATAGCTAGAATAGCCAGCACTTTATCCGACAAACTTTGGGGCCTTATATGATTTTAACCGGCTTAAATCATCTCGCATTTATTACCTCCGATATGGAGAAAACAATAAGATTCTACAGGGATCTGCTTGAAATGGATTAGGTTTCGGGAATTGGAAATCCAGGTTTCCGCCATTACTTTTTTAAGTGTGGCGAAGGCGCTGTAGCCTTTTTTGAATATAGTGAAGCACAACCCATGAAATACGGTAAATTTCATGGGTCTCCAACAAGCGAACCCATCGGATTTGACCATGTGTCTTTTACTGTTCCTTCACAAGAAGAACTTTTCAAGTTGCGGGACAAACTTTTGGCTGCCAACATAGAAGTATCCGCAGCGGTCGACCATGGAACCGTCTGGTCAATCTATTTTTTTGATCCCGTTAACAACCTTCCGCTAGAAGCTTCTTGGAACTGTGTGGAGATTACGAAGACTCCGGCAATTATGGATAGCAAGCCCCTAGCGGTTGCAGAAGAAGGGTCCGGCCCTCAACCAGGCCAGTGGCCAAGGGTTGTATCTCCAACAGACCCATCCGAAATGGTAGCCAAACCTGGAAATGGATTTGATATGAGAGCAGAGTTTTTGCGTCGTGGACTAGCAAGATTAGAGCCAGGACTCCATGACCTGGAAGAAACTAATTAAGCAGAAAACATTTCCCAGGAAAAACAAGAATAAGTTCATTCGGCCTGTCTATGCCCCTAACAATATTATGTGTTAAAACTCTCCGCGAAGCACCTTAGCTTCAACCTCGTGTCTAAGAATTTTGCCAGTTGTGCTGCGTGGTAAGTCGTTGAGGGCAGAGAACAGCACTCTTTTAGGCTGTTTATATCCCGCTAATTTTGAACGACAAAGCTCCAATACCTGATCCTCAGTTATCGAAAGTCCACCCGAAGCTACAACCGCTACGGGAACCTCTCCCCAATGTAGATCGGTCTGTTTAACCACAACCGCATCAACAATGCGGTGGTCTTGTAACAAAACCCTCTCAATCTCCGCTGGGTAGATATTTTCCCCACCTGATTTAATCAAATACTTAGCCCTATCTACAAAATCATACGTACCATCTGCATTACGCCGGAATACATCTCCCATATGGAACCAACCTCCATAAAAATCCCTACTATTGACTTCTTCAGCATCCCAATACCCACTAAACAAAGTAGGGCTTCGTATAGCCAACTCACCAGCAACCCCCACAGGGACTTCCTTACCCTCCTTATCTACCAACTTGACCATACAGAGAGAGTTTTGCCTCTTAGATAAGGAAAAGGGGATGTCATCCGGATACAGCAGAGCTGCCGAGCACGGAGGTATTCCTGTCTCCGTCGAACCGAAACTATTCAAGAACGGGCACGAAAGGAGACGAGAAATTTCCTGCACCTGAACAGGAGGGAGCAAATCCGCCATTGCTCCAACCATTAAAATTTTCTTAGTTGTAATTTCTTTATCTTTTATGTGCGTTATCAGCCTATCCGTAACGCCCGGCATTAGAACCAACCAACCTAACCTCTCAGAAGATATAATTTCTCCCAGTCGAACCAGATCGAAACCATCCACAATAATTACCTTTCCACCGATCAGCATCATGCCGATAGCTAAATCTGTGGATGCCATATGGAACATGGGGGCCCATGCTACGAAAGTATCTTCACGGCTCATACCATAATCTGAGCAAAAAACACTAACCCTTGCAATGAATGCACGATGACTTATTACAGCACCCTTCGGAAGTCCTGTCGTCCCACTAGTGTAAAGAATGACCAAGGCGTCTTCGGGATGGACCAATTCATTTGGCTCTGCACTAGAACTCTCCAGCAACATCTCCTCATACATTTGCCCCAGTACAATCGTCGTCTCGATATTACTACTCAGTACCTTCATATTTTTCTCAAACCTTGCAGAAACTAAATAAATTTTAGGACTAGTTAAATTCACACAATGGGATTGCTCTGAATCTGTCAGGCGCCAATTAAGAGCGCAAACTATTGCCCCTATCTTTGCAGCTGCGAAGTGTACTTCCAGGTATTCCCGGCGATTTTCAGATAACACGGCGACCCGGTCACCATGCCGCACACCACGGACCATTAATGCATTGGCCAATCGGTTAACTCGCTCGTTCAGCTTGGAAAAAGACAGAATGTAGCCTTCGCTCTCAACCGCTATATCCGCCGGTCGTATGAGTGCTTGCTGAGCTAAAAGAGACCCAACCGTGGCCTCACTCGAACGTGTAATTTCAAGCATATCTCTCCCCCATTACCTTCCAAGAGACCAAATATCATTTATAGTTTCCCAAGATCTAAAACTCCATTAGGAGGCCCCGAGTACTGCGTGGTACAATACATTTATTAGAACGATATTTCAGCCTAAAGGAACAAAACATGCCAATTGTTAACCGTATCTCTGCATACCAAGACGATATGAAGGACTGGCGACACGACATTCATAAGCATCCAGAATTAGCTTACGAAGAAAAAAGAACTGCTGGTCAAGTCGTAAAACTTCTCAAATCGTTTGGCATAAAGGATATTGTGGAAGGCATTGGTGGCACCGGAGTTGTCGCAGTAATCAAAAATGGTGATGGTCCAACTTTGGGTCTCAGGGCCGACATGGATGCCCTCCCCATAAACGAAGAGACCGGGGTCGACTACAGTTCTATCCACGAGGGCGTAATGCATGCATGCGGTCATGACGGCCATACGACGATGCTCCTAGGTGCTGCCAAATACCTATCCGAGACTAAGAATTTCCAGGGTACGATAGTATTAATTTTTCAACCTGCCGAGGAAGGTTTCGCGGGCGCCAGAGCCATGATGGACGACGGCCTATTTGAGCGCTTTCCTGTGGATGCTATTTACGGCGTACATAATATGCCCGGAGCGCCGACAGGAGAGATACACGTCTCACCAGGACCAGTAATGGCTGCAGCAGACCAGTTCTCAGTGACCGTAAAAGGCAAGGGAGGCCATGGAGCAATGCCTCATGAAGCAGTTGATCCTGTAATTGCAAGCTCGCTAATGGTAAGTGGGTTACAGAGCTTAGTATCTAGAGCTGCGGCTCCACATGACACCCTTGTAATTTCCGTTACCAAAATTCATGGTGGTGATGCTTTCAATGTTATCCCCGACTCGGTTAGCTTCGGAGGAACAGTGAGATATTTTGATGCCGAGTTGGGAAAAAGCAATGAGCAACGAATGAAACAGATGTTGGACGGGATAGGGTCGGCACATAACGTTGACGTTGAATTTACGTACGACCATGGCTATCCACCAACTATAAATCATGAGAAAGAGGCCAATTTTGCTCGTGAGATAGCTGCTGACGTAACTGGACAGGAATCCGGTCAGCAGCAACAAACAATGGGCGCAGAGGATTTTGCGTTTTTTCTTCAAGAATTACCTGGCGCTTACGCCTGGATTGGTAACGGTGTTACTGGCGAAAGCGCCAATCTACATAACCCCCATTATAATTTTAACGATGATATACTACCTGTGGGAGCTAGTTTTTTCGTGCGACTGGTAGAAACTGCTTTACCAACTACATAGGTTTCAATTCCAATGTTTAAATTTGCTGCGAATATCTCACTTCTCTTTACAGAAAATCACTTCATGGAGCGGTTCTCGAAAGCAGCAAAGTATGGATTTGAAGGGGTAGAAATTTTATCCCCTTATGAATGGGCAGCAAAAGATATACGAACTGCTCTTAAAGAAAATTCTCTGAAACAAGTCCTGATTAATTCACCGCCAGGAAATGTCGAAAAGGGCGAAAGAGGTCGCGCAGCTATCCCAGGCATGGAAGGAGATTTCTGGGCTGATATACAAAAGGCTATTGAATACGCCAGCATTCTTGACTGCCCTCAGATCCACGTGATGGCTGGAGTTCTCAAGTCACCCGAACAGTTGAATGCGGCAAGGTCAACTTTTATAGAAAACCTCAAACGCGCAGCCCCTGTTGCGGCAAAGCATGGCATACGGTTGTTAATTGAACCTATTAACGATAAGAAAGATATTCCTGGCTATTTCCTGACCGATATCCCTGCTGCCCGAGACATTATTTCCGACGTAGCCGAAGATAATGTACAGCTTCAATTTGACTTCTATCACGCCCAAATAATGCACGGTGATCTCACCACGTTAGTACAAGATCACCTAGATATTACATCTCATTTTCAAATCTCGAATCTACCTGGCCGCTGTGAACCAAGCCGTGGTGAAATTAATTATCCATATTTGTTTAGCCTTCTTGAATCTCTCAACTACTCTGGATGGATTGGGTGCGAATATCGACCCACCAAGAACACCTTGGACAGTTTGGATTGGGCTACTCCTTTTGGAATCGGAAAACAAAATTAAGAGAGGCCATACAATCATTCAGGCTTGGCATCACTTCGCATAACCTGCTCAGAGAGAGCTGCGTTAAGGAACTCATCAATGTAACCATCCAGAACAGCATTGGTGTTGCTAGTTTCCACACCTGTCCTCAGGTCTTTCACGAGCTGATAAGGCTGAAGGACATATGACCTAATTTGGTGTCCCCACCCGATTTCTTTTTTATCTGCCTCCTTCTCAGCGATATCTTCTTCTTTTTTCTGAAGCTCCATTTCATATAAACGCGATTTAAGCATTCGCATAGCTGTGGCCCGGTTCTTGTGCTGAGATCTCTGATTTTGACACTGCACTACTATACCGGTTGGTTCGTGCGTAATACGAACCGCGGAATCGGTTTTGTTTACATGCTGGCCCCCCGCACCGGATGC
>PAMF01000063.1 GCA_002707185.1 Chloroflexota bacterium
CTAAAATGAACAACTACCACAGCAGTAGTCGCTAAATGCACCGAGGTTTCGAAGACAATACCCGGGGAACTATATTTAAGAAATTCGGATACAAGCACTAAATGGCCAGAGCTCGATACTGGCAGAAATTCAGTTAACCCTTGTATTAACCCTAAAAATAGCGAAGATATAGAAGGCATAGTCAATTAGTGCCGACTAATAAATATTAATTCTTACTGGAATTTTATACAGACTTAAACACACGACTTTGAGGATATGGAAAGCCACTTTTACCTCTCAGTGAGCTATTCTACAGTTAATGCGCCTGCGTGATTTTGAAAAAGCATGAGAGGTTTACAATGCTGAGAAACCACGTAAAACGGATAGAACGGATAGAACGGATAGTTAGTATACACATTCCCTCGAAAATGGAAAATATGAACCAATAACATCTACTCTACTGTGACTGATTTAGCTAGATTCCGAGGTTTATCCACATCACAACCTTTAGCTAACGCCACGTAATAAGCCAACAATTGTAACGGGATAGTTAACACCATTGGCAGCAATGATTCTGGCACTAGAGGAATATAAGCTGCTACATCTACTCGGGAACTCAATTCAACATCACCCTCAGTCAAAATCGCAGCTACCATCCCGTCCCTTGCTTTAACTTCCAGGATATTACCTAACATTTTGTCATATAATTGATTCTTAGGGGCTAGAGCCAAGGTAGCCATATTAGAATCTATCAACGCGATAGGACCGTGCTTCATCTCTCCAGCAGCGTATCCTTCAGCATGTATATAACTAATTTCCTTTAACTTAAGCGCACCTTCATACGCTATGGGTACATGAGTACCCCTACCCAAAAAAAGGAAATCATCGTAGCTCCCTATTATTTTAGCCAAATCTTTATACTTGCCTGAATCTTTCAACAAATCCCCTAATATTCTTGGTAATGTAGACAAGTTATCTATCAAAACCCCCGTTTGCACTGCGTCCAAGGCACCTCGAATCTGACCTAAATATATGGCTAGGATCTGAACAGTACAAAGAGAGGCCAGAAAAGTCTTGGTGCTGGCCACACCTATTTCTAGGCCCGCCTGCATGTTAAGCGTGCTTTCAGCTATCCGAGTGGCCTGACTGCCTTCCGAGTTACATATAGTAATCAGCCTTGCCCCCTTCAATAAGGCGTACTCCATAGCCGCAATCGTATCCGCAGTCTCTCCAGATTGCCCTATGGTTATGACTAACGTCTTACTATCCACTGTTAAGTGATTGTATCTAAACTCCGAAGCACTTTCTGCGGAGGATGGGATCCCTCCGAATTCTTCTATCCAACTTCTGCCTATTTGAGCCGCATGCAAGCTAGTACCGCACCCAACCAGAATTACCCGATTCAAGCCCACAATATCCGCGTCAGAGATTTGGAGATCGGATAGAGTAATTGTCTTATTATAAAAATCCACTCTCTCTTTGAACGATGCCCCAACCACATCAGGCTGTTCCATAATCTCTTTTAGCATAAAGTGGCTGTAGTTACCTTTATCTGATGACAAATCAGATACTGCAACGCTAACTGGTTCCTTCCCTACTATATAACCGTCCAAATTATGATAAGTCGTGTTCAACCTAGTGACAGTAACCATTTCTTCAGATTCTAAAAAAACCACTTCATGAGAGGAAGACAAATCTTTGTCAAACAGAGGAAGCATAGCAGGAAGCGCACTTCCTAATATGGTTTCTCCTTTGTATTTGGCTATCACTAGTCCTCCTGCATAACCTAATCTAAGCCCGCATAGCACCTGTTCCGGCGACTGAGACAAAGCGACTATTGCTTGAGAACCCTTCAGCTGCTTCGCCATATCTCGAAAAGCTTGGTTGAAATCATTGCCCTTCGACAATCCGACTTCTATCAGATGTGGTATTACTTCCGAATCAGTCTCTGATGAAAAAATGTGGCCTTCGGATTCCAACCTATTCTTAAGATCTAAAAAATTTTCGATTATGCCGTTATGCACAACAGCTACACGTTGACTGCAATCCACATGGGGATGCGCATTATCATAAGAAGGAGGTCCATGGGTAGCCCATCGTGTATGACCCAAGGCAATAGTTCCTTGCGGATGGACCGTTAGATCGTCGGAAACTAAACTTTGCACCCGACCAGTCGTTTTTTTAATTGAAAAACGCCCATGTGAATCCAATACAGCTATTCCCGCACTATCATAGCCTCGATATTCGAGCTGAGACAGACCATTAAGAATTATCGGCCATGCTTCCTGATTCCCAAGGTATCCGACAATCCCACACATATCCACTCCGTAGTCGACTATAAATCCAAGATCTCTCCTAGCCCCACATATTAAATCAAACTCAGCTTATCTTCACCAACTTTGATGAGACGGGAAACCAATAGAAGCTCAGTTGTGAGCCCTGTCGCTTAGCAGTTGTTACAACAGCACCAACTCAGACTGTCTGACTCGTCAAATCACGAGACTCCGTGCCAGTGTCAGATGTGATTAGAGGGGGAGTACCATCGTATGAGTTGATTATAGACATTATAGCTCTACCTAAAGATGATGGTTCATGTCTAAGATAAACACCGGCGGCAAGCAAGGGCCATTCTACTATGTTTTTAGTCACTCTCAAGCAATCATCTATATCGAGTTCAACCGGATGTTGGCCATCTAACGCATAACGTTGTAACAACCGTTCTGGGTAAGGGCTATCATTAAATATTAGATAATCCAAAGGATTTGACGTCCCCAAATAAGCCATCAACAACTTCGCGAAGTCAGATGCTTTAAAATCATCTGACTCCCCGGGTTTCGTCATAAGATTACATACATGAATTTTAATGGCCTTAGACGCCACTATGGCCTCTGCCACATCCTGAACCAACAGATTAGGTATCACGCTCGTATATATATCGCCAGGTCCCAGTATAATGGCATCCGCTTGATTTATCGCTTCTAAGACAGGAGGATGCGCATATGCGGGAGGCTCGAGCCTTATATAATCAATACTATTAGTTAGGTTATCTCGACGAAGATCTATCACAGATTCCCCTGATAATTCAGTGCCATCATCTAATCTCGCCACCAGATCGGATCTCGTCAAAGTAACGGGTAAAACTTGACCTTTAACCCCCAAGAGTTGCGCTGCGGCATCGATCGCTGTAACTGTGTTCCCGGTAACCTCAGTCAAGGCCGTCAAGATTAGATTGCCAAAATTGTGACCGGTAAGACCATACCCTGAGCTAAATCGGTATTCGAAAAGCCTCGACATCAAATGAGCGTTAGTTTCATCCGACAACGCAATAAGACATTGCCTTATATCGCCGGGCGGGAGCTGACCTAGTTCATCGCGAAGCCTACCTGAACTTCCACCGCTATCAGTCATGGCTACCACAGCCGATAAATTACAATTTTTATCCTTCAATCCAGTAAGAGTGGTACGATTCCCAGTTCCACCACCCACCACTACTATATTCTTCTTCTTCATGTACCGCTTACCAACCAAAAAAACCTATTAGAAATTACCCTAACTCTCGCGTAGTATAGGTACGCACAGGTTTGAGTGTCAAGGTTAATAATAGTCGTTTAAAGCCCTTTATCTATACACTCTAAATCGCCCGCGATGTCAATTAATCAATGTAGAGATTGGCGAAATCGGCCTTGAGTGTTACGTCAAGTTAACTATACAATTGTCCGGGCATGATCATAAACTATTGCCCTTACACGTTGGTATTAACCAAGTAGGAGTCTCCTATGGCTAAAAGCAAAGAAGAATGGCGCGATAACACTTTGTCACCTCTCCTCAAAAGAGTCCCTAATAGGAAGGAGACATTTGATAACTCCAGTGCCATTGAAATTGACGAAATATATTGCCCAGAAGATGTCGACTCCTCGCAAGAACAATATGAAAAAGAACTGGGTTACCCTGGAGAATACCCATACACTAGAGGCATACAACCCAATATGTACCGCGGTAGAACATGGACCATGCGCCAATATTCCGGATATTCCACCGCGTCGGAAACCAATGCGAGATTTAAATATTTATTGGACAACGGCCAAACCGGCCTATCAGTCGCGTTTGATTTACCTACTCAAATCGGGTACGACTCAGATCACCCATTGGCTCAGGGCGAAGTAGGAAAAGTAGGCGTTCCTATCTGCAGCGTGGAAGACATGGACATCTTATTTAAAGATATACCTTTGGATAAAGTTAGTACATCTATGACCATCAATTCCACCGCAGCCATTTTACTATGCATGTATATAGCCTCAGCTAAAAGACAAGGGATAAGCCCCGAACTGATTAGCGGAACGCTACAAAATGATATCTTGAAAGAATACATAGCCAGAGGAACTTACGCATTCCCACCGCGGCCATCTATGCGGCTAGTTGTCGATATATTCAAATACTGTGCCGAAAACTTACCTCATTGGAACAGCATCAGCATAAGTGGGTATCATATGCGAGAAGCTGGGGCAACAGCAACTCAAGAATTGGCCTTTACATTCGCCAACGCAATTGCATACGTCCAAGCAGCAGTAGAAGCAGGCTTGAACATCGATGAATTTGCGCCCAGAATCTCTTTCTTTTTCGTAGCACAAAATAATCTATTTGAGGAAGTTGCCAAATATCGTGCTGCGCGTAGGATATGGGCCAAAATTATGAAACAACAATTTGGGGCACAAAACCCGAGATCCATGATGCTCAGATTTCACACTCAAACGGCCGGAGTTACTCTTACTGCACAACAACCAGATAACAACCTAGTAAGAAGTACTTTACAAGCCTTAGCCGCGGTTTTAGGAGGGACTCAATCCTTGCACGTTAATTCACGTGATGAAGCCCTAGGACTTCCCAGTCCGGAGTCCGCTCAATTATCGTTAAGAACTCAACAAATAATCGCCCATGAAACCGGTATCGCAGATGTGGTAGATCCTTTAGGCGGATCCTATTTTATTGAAACCATGACCAACCAAATTGTATCAGGAACCAATGATTACCTTCGTACAATAAACGAGTTAGGTGGAGCAGTATCAGCTATCGAACAAGGATTCCAGACTCGCGAGATCAGTGAATCTGCCTATAAGCACTCCAGATCGGTTGATAGCGGTAAGAATATTATTGTTGGCGTAAATCAATTTATCACTGAACAGGAACCCATAGAAGAAATATTGAAGATAAACTCTTACGCCGCCAGTGAGCAAATAGAAAGATTGTCCAACCTAAAAAAGACGAGGGATCAAGCCAAAGTAACCACCAGTTTATCTACGCTAGCGCAAACGGCATCTGGTGAGGGCAATCTTATACCCCCTATATTGCATTGTATTGAAAGTTACTGCACATTAGGAGAAATTAGCCAAGTTTTTAGAGATATATTTGGTGAGCAAAGCGGATTATCCGATTTTTGAGAAAATGAATTTATCCTGTTGTTATTTAACTCTCTAACACTCAACCTATAGTTTAACTAACATAAACCTCAATATAGTTAAGGAGTACCCAATGCTCGATAATAGTTTGACAGAGGATGAACGTATGCTACGGGCCTTGGTCAGGGATTTCGCAGACCATGAGTTAGCACCACATGCACAGGAAGTAGACGAGAAAGAGGAATTCTCATGGGAAAATTGGGCTGGTATGTCCAAACTAGGATTAACCGGAATAGGAATCGATCCAACCTACGGTGGTACTGAGGGAGGCTACCGACAAGTAGCTATCACGGCTGAAGAGGTAGCCAGAGGGGATGCTTCAGCCAGCGTATCATTAATTGCCCACTTATCGCTCGGAACATCAACAATATATAGATTCGGCAATGATGAGCAAAAACAGAAGTTCATTCCTGACCTAGCAGCCGGGAACAAGGTCGCTGCATGGGCATTAACCGAACCCGGAGGCGGGTCCGATGCCGCAGCTCTTCAGACTACTGCAGTAATGCGGGAAAGCACCTATTTCCTCAACGGCAGCAAGGTTTTCATTACTAACGGTGACGTAGCCGATAATATAGTTGTTTTCGCCACTATAGATCGATCTCAAGGGTACAAAGGTGTCAGCGCATTTATCGTGCCTAACAACTCTCCAGGATTGAAGATCATTCCACAACATGGCAAATTAGGAATGAAGGGATCCAGTACCGCTGAGTTAGTTTTTGAAGATTGTCCCGTTTCCAACGATAATTTGTTAGGAGAAGAGGGAAAAGGATTCCGGTATGCAATGGAAATTCTTGATTCAAGTAGAATAGTAATAGCCGCACAATGCGTCGGTATAGGCCAGTCGGCGTTAGAATCAGCAGTGCGATATGCTCAACTTAGGGAAACATTTGGAAAACCAATCGCCCAGCATCAGGGGATCCAATTCACACTGGCCGATATGGCTACTGCAGTACATGCTGCACGCACGGTGACTATGCAGGCAGCGACATTAAAAGATGAAGGCAAGCCATTCATTAATGAAGCCTCAATCGCCAAATTGATGGCCTCGGAAATGTGTGTTAGCGTCACTTCACAGTCACTACAGATACACGGTGGATCCGGTTATTTTAAAGATACCGGGATCGAAAGACTATTCCGAGACGCTAGGGTCACTACCATATATGAAGGTACATCAGAGGTCCAAAGACTCTTAATAGCCCGTCAACTATTAGCCCAATACCCGATTTAACTTCTATCCAAATACTAAACAAGAGGAGATCATGAAAACTGGTTGCCCAATTAATCACATAGATCACGTAGCTATTGCGGTCAAAGACATCTGTGCCACGATCAGAGTATTCGGTGAGGTATTTGGCATTTTGGCCCCAGAGGTATCGCACCTACCAGAACACGGTGTTAAAGCCGTATTAATCCAATCAGGCCAAACTAGAATAGAAATCTTGGAACCCTTAGATCCCGAAAACTCAATAGGGCGATTCATAAAGACCAAGGGAGAGGGGCTCCACCATATCGCTCTTAACGTCGATAATCTTCAAGATAAGCTCGATTATCTCAAAAACAATGGGTTTGATCTCATTGATACGATCCCAAGGGAGGGTTTATCGGGTAACGTTGCATTTATCCACCCCCGCTCCGTTTTTGGAGTGTTAACAGAATTAGTGGAAAACTAAAAACAGGTGGTACCGAGAATTGCCATCATTCGTAATACATGGTGATAAATTACTAGTCGATCATGCATTAAACCAACGCCTGGCTGATCATGATGCTACAGACATTCTAGAATCCAACATACATAATCTGACTGCCTCGCAATTAGATTTTGGAGAATTACTTCACATATGTAGTTCCATCCCATTTATCGACCACTACAGAATCGTGATTATAGATGGACTATGTACTCTACTGGAAACTAAGACCAACACCAGAGGTCCTCAAAATAATAAGAGCAAAACTAAGGTCCCCTGGACGACTTTATCAGAGCATATCCCACTAATGCCTAGTTCTACGCTGTTGTTTTTTAAAGACGGGATATTGAATAAAAATAACAGCCTGCTTAGGGTGTTAACCAAAGTATCGGAAACGCAACATGTGCCAGCTCCTAACGGGGTTGACTTGTCACGCTGGATAAAAAAATCAGCTGAGGAGAAAGGCGCCGCTATAAGCCCTAGCGCCATCAAATACCTAAGTAATCTATTAGGCAATAATCTAGAATCTATAGACCATGAACTAGAAAAACTATCTCTTTATACTAATGGTGAAACAATACAAGAACCTGACGTGCAAGAACTGGTCTCACAGGCACAAGAGGCCAATATTTTTAGAACAGCGGATGCCATAATAGAAGGGCGAGCTCAAACTTCTTTCAATTTAATACATAATCTCAAAATCAACGGCAGATCAGCCTCATATATTATCGGGATGGTCACACGACAACTCCGTCAACTTACATTAGTCCATAGCCTTCTTGAAACAGGTGAGAATCACGCAAATATAGGAGTCCAATTAGGTATAACATCAAACTACGCAGTTCAAAAAACGGTAGAACAAGCTACCAAATACTCTTCAGAAGATATCAAATGGAAATATGAGCAATTGCTTCAATGTGATTTAAACATTAAGCTTGGCAAATTAAATGCAGATCAAGCTTTGGAAACATTGGTATTTGATCTATCTGCGTCATTTTAACCATCGGAAGGATATTATATCTAATCGTTTTCGACACTTAAATTAAACTTTTTCGCTTTAGTTAGAGACTGAAATCTTGTTATAACAGGCTGCCTGATGACCTTCACCAACTATCTCCAAATGTGGTTTTCGATCAGATCTACACCTAGATATGGCTTTAGAGCATCGCGGCAGAAACGGACATAAATCCGTCAAATTAATCAAATCTGGTGGAGCGCCAGGCAATGGCCTTAATCTCCTACGTTCTTCATCTAATCTAGGCAATGCTTGAAGAAGCGACCATGTATATGGATGTCGAGGCTCACGGAACAACGATAAAACGTCTGCGGACTCAGCTACACTTCCTGCATATAATACTCCAACCCGGTCGGCCATATGGGCTACAATCCCAAGGTCATGAGTTATGAAAAGTATTGAAGAATGGAAATCCTTGCACAGATCCTTTAAGCGTTCCAAAATCTCAGCCTGTAAAGTCACATCCAAACCCGATGTGGCTTCATCAGCGATGAGTATCCGGGGCTGTAGGACTAACGCGCTAGCCAACATCACTCTCTGGCACATGCCTCCACTCAAATTAAATGGATACTGTTTCATTACATTCTTAGGATCAGACAACCCTACATCTCTGAGAACTTCCTGACACAAGGTGGTAACAGCTTTAGGAGACAGATCTAAATGTGCTTGAACTACTTCTTCAACTTGAGACCCTATAGTATGGATTGGATTTAAGGCTGATTGTGCGTCTTGAAAAACAATAGATATTTCTCTCCCTCGTATACTTTGCAATTCAACGTCCGTGGAAGTTAATATATCGATTCCATCAAAGTTGATACCACCTGCAATCACCTTAGCATTATCCGGCAAAAGACCTAGCATGGCTAATGCTAAGGTACTTTTACCCGAACCACTTTCACCAACTAAACAAAATATCTGTTCTTCAAACAAATCAAAAGAAACACCATTAAGGGCTTTCACATCCCCCGCGGGAGTTTCGTACTGAACATAGAGATTAGTTATTTCTAAAAGTGGATTATTCATATTTTGGCACACTTGTCTTATCAAGAGGTCAATTCATTAAAACCGCCTCGAATTGCCCCAATTTGATCTCGGTTATTAGGTCGCTTAAGGTGTCTATTTTTTTATAAAATTCAGTTGCCGCCACCCCTATTTGTTCCAATTTATGGGCATCACTACCACCAGATACTTTTAATCCTAATCTATTCGCCAAATCTATTGAAAACTGATTTTCCAAAGATTGACCCCTTCCATTAAGACCTTCAATTGCGTCACAAATATTAAAAAACTCATCCCCTGCAGCTTTCAGGATCATCTGTTCTCTTTGATAACCCGAATTATTATCTGAGTCTATAATAAACCTTCTCCGATACGGATGCGCACCAATAATAACTCCTCCTACCTGATCTACGAAACTCCGTAAAGCATTCGGTTTATGCATCCCGAACTCATATCGCCTCAACCCAAATACCAAAGTATGACCAGCATCCGTGTTTAATTCCGATCCGCCAATAACCAAAAATTCGTGTTTTTTAGTCAATGCGGTTAGATCTTCATCGGACCAGAAAGAGTCATGATCAGTTAAGCAAATTCCGTCTAAACCTTTCTTCTTAGAGCCCTCGATCAATTCGTCTACGGTAACAAAACTGTCATCCGACCGAGGATAGCTATGTGTATGCAAATCTATTAGCAATAGTCTAACCCTTACAGAAAAACCACTAATTGATCAAAACCTGAAGACTTGTTAAATAAGCTCACACCGTAATCAGTCCGCACGAATTGTACGAAAAACTAATTAGGGATTATCAATCCTTCGTCCTCTAATATTTCAACAACTTGCTCCGCCTTAGCTGAACCTATGCGTAATCTACGTTCAAAGAAAGAAGCAGAAAGATGAGGGTTCCGAATAGCTAAACCTCTTGCTTTCTCTAGAATATCAGAATCTACTAGACTACCATCATCATCCAATTCACCCGTCACTTCAAGGGATATCACAGGTAATGGAGGCCCTTTTTGTTCGGTCCAGAATTCAACTACTCTATCTATCTCTTCGTCAAACACCAGAGCACCCTGAACGCGCCTAGCCTTGGGAGAATCATGAGTTAAAAGTAACATATCTCCGCGCCCAAGTAATTTCTCAGCCCCAACGGTATCAAGAATTACTCTGGAATCAACCTGAGAGGCAACAGCAAAAGCAACTCTAGCTGGTACATTAGCCTTTAATAAACCTGTAACAACATTTACTGACGGCCTTTGAGTAGCTAATATTAAATGAATACCTGTAGCACGACCTAATTGAGCTAGTCTAACTAAATTCTGTTCTATTTCAAATCCACCAACCATCATTAAATCTGCCAATTCATCTACAATCAAAACCAAGTACGGCATGGGCTCTTTTGCCTTAGAATTATATGCAGAAATGTTCCTGGCACCAATGTCCTCCATGAGCTTGTATCTGCTTAACATCTCCGACATTAAAGCACGCAACATTGGATTAACTTCATCCACATCGACTATCACTGGTGCTATTAGATGTGGAATACCATTAAACGGAGTAAGTTCGACTCTCTTAGGGTCGACCATAACCATCCTAAGTTGATCTGGCGGTTTAGTAAAAAGCAACGAGGCCACAATAGAATTCAGGCATACACTTTTCCCACTGCCAGTTGCGCCGGCTATTAATAAATGCGGGAGAGATGCTAAATCAGTTACAACGGGATTACCGCCTGTATCCTCACCAAGAGCAATCGGCAACCCTCCTTTAGAAATAACCTTACGGAAATCAGTAATATCCATTAATCCACGTAGTGAAACCTGCACCGGTGTTGGAGAAGGAACTTCTAGTCCAACCAAGGCTTCACCTGGTACTGGAGCTTCGATTCTAAGGTTGGGTGTTTTAAGGGCTAAAGCAAGGTCCTTCTCCCGATTTAATATACTTTGAACTTTAACCCTACTGCCTTCCGCATTTTCTAATTTCCCGTTGTCTCCTTTTCTTAGCTGCCACCCTGGGACCAATCCAAAGCGAATAATCCTAGGACCAGATTTCACATCCTTTACTTCAACCATAACTCCATGGTCCGATAGGGTCGTTTCTATGAGTTCGGACATGTTATTTAAAGGCGATTGAGGTATGTTTCTGGCTGATAAAGATGCCAGCAATTCTAATGACGGCAATCTCCATTTAGACTTGAATGCCTTATTATTTTGCCGTTTTACAGGCTCTTCCTGACCCTCGTTAGACTTTTCAGGCATTGGAGGCAATCCGAGTGAATCGTCCATTCGAGTTCCCGNATCTGGGATATCAACTTCGCTTGAAGACAAGGCGACAAAATTCTCATTCTCCTGGATATTCCGCCGGAAAATTGCAACCAGCCCCGTCNTACTAAGAAATAAAATAGCTCGAACCCNGGATAAACCGAGTATTAACTTCCGACAGGTAATAAACGAAACCCNCGCCAACTTGGCGGATGCAAGGATATATTTTCGCCCCGTTCGTTTAGGAAACAAAATTAAGGGGAGCAAAAATATTATAGCGAGTGCACGACAAATACCATTCAGAATATGCTCACCAGAAATCACTTGACCCCAGACGCCACTGAGGCCGAAGATTCTATATAAGCCGTAGTCCCATTTAACATAGGATAACGTNCCGATGGTCAATAGTACTAATGCCAAATATATTNCCCACCACTTCCAATAGCCAAATAGCAAAAATGGAGCGAATCTTATAGCCGTAATAATTGATATTAGAAAAATTAGAGCNGGGATCCATCCGAATCCCAGAGACCTGACCGCCCAGATTTGCAATCCATCAGAGATCCAAAAGACAGNCCCCATGGTGAAAAAAAGAGCCAATATGGTTAGATCAGCGACCGTTTTAGGTCGAAGTGAAGGAGTTATATACTTGGGAGCTAAACGAAACATGAAGACCTCAACCACTGGCTATAGTTAGTACATACTCACATAAATTCNGCTANCTAACGCCCTAATTTATCAGGCATGCCCCTATATAGAGTTATGAAACTCATCAGAAGGATTAATTATAGGTANAATGATAGGGCGTCGGCGAGTTTTACTAAATAGATATTCGCCTGCAATTTCTCCAAGTTTCGATTTCATAATCTCTAAATCATTCCAAAAGTCATCTTCAAGGGATATTGAGTCCTTCAAATGGGTCACCAAAGTGGCAAAAATCCATTGACTTTCATCAATCCCCATGAAGCCCGCCTGAATCACTTTAGGGTCTCCNATTAATTGGCGTCGACTCTGGTCTATCGTTACAACAATCGTAACTGTTCCATAGCTAGCCAGAACCTGTCTATCTGAAAGTACTACGCTTCCGACCTTATGAACAATATCCCCATCAATAAATATAGGATCCGCTGGAACTGATCCAACTATGGCGGAATCTAATTCAGAAACCTCTAACACATCTCCATCTTCCAAAATATATATACCTTTATCCNCTACTCCCATATCCCAGGCTATACCAGCATGGGCTCTCAGATGCCTATATTCTCCATGTACTGGGATAAAATAGTCGGGCTTAGTCAATCCCAATACAATCTTTAGCTCTTCGCGGCTTGCATGCCCATGAACATGCACTAAAGCGTTCTTGTCGTANACGACTTTTGCNCCTTGCCGCAATAAATTATCAATATTTCGATTAACCAATANCTCATTACCTGGTATAGGGGATGCAGACAAAATCACAGTATCATTGCTCTGGATAACTATCTCCCTATGATCCTGATTCGCTATACGAGACAAGGCAGATGTAGGTTCTCCTTGGCTTCCAGTAGTAATATAAACGATNTGTTGNGGAGATAATGATCTNGCCTCATTAAGAGTTACCGAAGCATTTTCGGGAATATTTAAATATCCCATCTTCTTAGCCATAGAAACGTTATCAACCATACTCCGACCAACAAAACAAATCTTCCTGTTATGAATACTAGATACATCAATTATTTGTTGTATCCTAGATATTAAGGACGCAAAGGTCGCTACAAATATTCGCCCTGANGCATCACCGAAATAATTATTAAGGGANTCTTTGAGCAGATGCTCCGAGGGGGTGAAGCCCTCTACCTCAGCATAAGTNGAATCTGAACAAAGTATCAACACACCCTTAGATCCATGCAAGGCCAGTTTATCCAGATCCATCGTCTTTTGATCTACTGGTATATGATCTAATTTAAAATCACCCGTGTGAATGATGGTACCAATAGGCGTTTCTATTATTAACCCCATGGAATCCGGAATACTATGGGTTACCTGAAACCACGTAACTTGAAAACTCGAACCGAAATCATAAGGTATACCAGGCGTTATTGGGTATAANTCAGAGTTTATACAATCCGGATGTTCAAANAATTTAGCTCTTATTAGGGCNTTCGCAAACAAGGGCGNATAAACTGGTGTTTGAAGAAANGGTAAAACGAAAGGCAATGCTCCGATGTGGTCTTCGTGCCCGTGCGTTATAAGTATCGCTCTAATCCTGTTAGAGTTAGCTTGTAGGTAGGAAATATTTGGTATAACCAGATCTATCCCGAACATCCCCTCTGTCGGGAATTGAACCCCACAGTCTANAACAATTATATCCTCCCCAAACTCGATGACCATCATATTCCGACCAATCTCCCCAAGGCCCCCGAGTGGGATTACTCTTAGCGAACTATTAGAATTATCTATTTAACCCTCACAAATTAAATGGATTAGTCNCTTTGATAATGAACATCAAATCTCATTNTNTACCGATCGCCATAGTTAAAATAAAGACAACTGTTCCGGAGGGGATAATTNCTCAACAGGCGATACGACATTTATGTCGGAAGTATTTCTCAGTGTAGATAAAATTTCAGGAATTACCCCGAAATCATCCATAATTGTGANTTTGTTCTGAGGTCTATACAATGCTGCGGCTGGATGCATAATAGGGAAAATATAACGCTTTTTATATTGTCTCAGCTTCCCTCTCGCCATACCCATCGTTTCACCAGGGAAAAACCTCGATAANGAAAACCTTCCTAAAGTTACAATCAAGAGGGGGTTGACCAACTCTATCTGTTTCTCCAAGTATTTAGAGCAAGCCTGTAATTCTTCTGGAAATGGATCTCTATTATTGGGAGGTCTGCACTTAACCATATTGGCTATGAATACGTCTAACCGATTCAAGCCAATAGAATCCAACAATTGTTCCAGAAATTGACCTGCCGGTCCAACAAATGGCCTACCTTCTTGGTCTTCCCTGGCTCCAGGTCCCTCTCCAATCAGCATGATCTCAGCAGAATTATTCCCCTCCCCAGGAACTGGCTTAGTCCTGCTACGATGCAATGAGCAGTCACTACATTGCGACACACGGAGAGCTATCTCGCCTAAGCTATCCATATAAACTCCAAGCCCTCCCCGCCATAAAGGTGCCAATTTTAATTGACGACAGGTAGTGAGNAATCTCAGCGAGTGGTTTNGTGATTCGAGGGNCNATCCANCAGAATATTTAAAACTTTAAGAGCTAATCATCGCTAATGCCCAAATTTTTCAAATATATCACGGCATCATTCAAAGTTTTAANNGCCCCCGCATCTTCGTCAGAAATCTCTACCTGATTCCCATCAGTAGTAAACTCCTCTTCAAAGGCCATTATCAGCTCAACGAGATCCAATGAATCCGCATTCAAATCTTCTGAAAAAGAAGAATTTTCTGTTACTCCATCTTCATCAACGTCTAATTTGTCTACTACTATCGCCTTTACCCTATCATAAACTGTGGACAAACTCTCTTCTCCCTTTAGGTACCATTAGGCACCAACTCCCTCATCCCAGTGTCGGATACGACAGATCCAAGTACACCATTTATAAATTTCCCAGAACTATCACTTCCAAATGTTTTCCCTAATTCAACAGCTTCAGTTATGATAGTTTTTCTGGGAGTCTTAGCATGGTTTTTTAATTCAAAAAGCGCAATACGCAAAATATTTCGATCTACCATTGGAAGTTGCTCAACCGGCCAAGCAGTCGCAAAATTAGATATTATCTGATCCAATTGCTCCTTATCCAGCTCAACTCCCAGCAACAATTCTTCGGCAAACAATTTGTATTTAGATGGCAGAGGTTCTTCATTCAGCAACCATTCCAAGGACGTATGGGATAGGTTGTGTTTGAAGTCTCCTGCGAAAAGCGATTGAAGCGCGACAGTCCGAGCTTTTCTTCGTAATTGTGTGACGTTAGCCATCCCCAATCCAACTCGTTCTATGTTACTTCTCAAGATCACAAGATTTTTTTATCGATTCCAAATCCGACAATGTAACCGCCTGAACATTCTTGTCTATTCTCTTAATTAAGCTTGTCAAAACACGGGCGGGTCCAAATTCAACGAATTGGGAGACCCCTGTCCCCACAATATATTTGACTGAATTACGCCATTGCACACAATGACACAATCCATGAACTAATTCTTGTCTAACTTCTGACATTGTAATCATAGGAAGCCCAGTGGAATTAGCTATGACTGGAATAATCGGATCCTTTAATTCCAAGCTTGCTATAGCGTCTTTTAATCCCTCTTGTGCTTGAGCCATAAGGGAGGAATGAAACGCACCGCTAACCGGTAGAGATAAAGTTTTTTTCGCACCCTGCGCCGAAGCTAAGTCCATCGCACGAACGACAGCAATTTTATCTCCGCTAATCACAAATTGCTCATCCGAATTAATATTAGCCAGTTCCACACCAGTTTCTGCACATATATGCTCTAATGCAAAATCATCAAGGCCAATGATAGCCGCCATTCCTCCCGGTCTGCTNAATCCAGCCTCNTGCATCAACCGGCCTCTTTCTCTTACTAATTTGAGGCCATCCGAAAAACTCAAGACTCCTGAAACAACCAAGGAAGTATATTCACCTAAACTATGCCCTGCTACAGATACAGGAGGCATGGCCTCAGATCCTAGGTATTCCTGCCATGCTTTCCAGCATGCAATACTGACTAACATAATAGCTGGCTGTGAATTTATGGTGTCCTGTAAAACGTCAGAAGGACCATTAAATATCAAATCAGACAANGAGAAGCCTAAGCTATCATCTGCTTCTTCAAAAACCTCACGAGCAGCAGATGACACGTTGTATAGTTCTAATCCCATACCTACGTTTTGTGAGCCTTGCCCGGGAAATACGAAGGCACGTTTGATGTCATTCTGATTATCCGTAATTACCTCCACTTAATCCCCTAACCCAAAGGATAAACAAANCTTCGATGAACNCAGNTGGATCAAATTCTTTTTTACCATTGACTTAAACACTCCGTCGAACCCAACGAGTCACTCTCTAATCCCTACAACTTGTCTACCCCTNTAATATCCACAAGACGGACAAGCCGTGTGAGCCAATTTGGCAGTACGGCACCTAGGACATAAAGAGGGATGAACNGGCTTTAATTTATATGCGACTGAACGCGCCCCTCGTCGAGCTCTAGTGAGTTTTTTCTTTGGTAATGCACCCATTTTTAGGTTTCCTTCTATTTTCAGAGCATTTCCCTATATGCTCTTTATTATCGCAGTGGCTATTTTAGTCCTTAGGCAACAATTGCGCTAGTGTAGTTGTTACCAGTTTATACGATTCATCATAACAATTACACTGGTTTTTATTCAAATTATCTCCGCAAACTTGGCACAAACCTAAACAATCAACTCCGCATAACGGTTTCATTGGCAATTCAGAAATTACATATTGTTGTAGGATATCTGTCAAATCTAGTTCATGGTTGCCCTCTACAAGACAATTAGCATCATCTTGATCAAATTCAATCCTACGTCCAGTATTAATATCAAACACTGGCAAAAATTCTTCTTCAAGAAACAAATTAGCTTTCAAGGCATATCCTTCCAAGCATCTACCACAAGAAACAGTAGATTCAATTGCAAGATTAGCCGTTACAAGCAGGCCTTGGTGAGTACGGATGACATCTACCTCACCTTTAGCTTGATCTAATATACGATCTTCAGCAGAAAATACTTCGTCCAGTTGGTACTGTCGAGTAGCGCCGGTAGGCTCCTTGAGTAATTGGGCTACGTTGTATAACATAAATTTATTAGTTAATAATGTGCAGGATTTATGAATAAGATCTAATCTGAATAACCTATAGCTGAGATTATAAAAGCATCATAACCATATCATGTGTTACTAGGATCATAAATTAGTATAGCCTAACTATTCTGTATAAATCCTACTATCTCACTAGTAGAGGTTCCAGGACCAAAAACTGCCGATATACCCATTTCTAACAGAGTGTCGCGATCTTGTTCAGGTATAATTCCCCCTAGTACTACCTTTACCTCATCCATTTCTTCTTCCCGCAACAATCGCATTATCTCCGGCAATATTTCCATGTGAGCCCCAGACAATATGCTAAGCCCTAGTACATGTACATCTTCCTGAACGGCAGCTTGAACAATCATCTGAGGCGTCTGACGTATACCAGTATATATAACTTCCATACCAGAATCTCGTAACGCTCGGGCAATAACTTTAGCACCTCTATCATGACCATCTAACCCAGGTTTTGCTACTAAAACCCTTATTGGCTGAGTCTCTTGGAGCATAAAATCCATCCTACAATATTTACACAGACCCATGTCTCATTTGGGAACTGATCATACTCTTAGCTTAGCATGGTAGCAATAGCTTCAATTTGACTGACTACCGCCAGTTGTATTTAGTACATATGTTCGCTATTTTATGTTAATAAATATAATTATTAATCAAATTCAATATGAAAATAGCTTGTCTGCTAATTACACATTTGGCAATGAAATCAGAATTTACCAGATTCCCAGAACTTCAAAATAGGCCTGTGATCATAACGCAATCTCATGGATCCCGACAAACAGTTCTAGACAGATCACAAGAAGCTAATGGAGTCACGGAGGGAATGTCCGTTCAGGAAGCCCTATCCTGTTGTAAATCTGCAACTTTACTGGAAGCAGACCACCCTTACTATGAAGAAACATTCAATTCAATGCTAGATGCTGTGGAACAACGTAGCCCTGAAATAGAAAGAGGGCCATTAGGATGCGCGTATATAGGAATAGATGGATTAGAAATGATGTACGGAGGAGAAGCCCAGCTGATTACATCTCTAATCCACGCTATCCCAAATAATTTTACCCCTAGATTAGGTCTAGCATCCGGCAAATTTCCAGCCTACATCGCTGCCATATCCACTAAAGGCGGCCAAGCAACTAAGGTCCCTAATGACATAGCAGCTTTTTTGAAAAGATTTTCTATTGATTTACTTCCCCTATCTTGGAACGACAAAGTACGCTTGCACAATTTTAGCATCCATACTCTTGGAGACCTATCTAATTTAAGCATTGGAGCCGTCCAAGCGCAATTCGGATCACTTGGAAAGATCGCCTGGGAACTATCACGAGGCATTGATCCTTCACCCTTAATACCTAAGCCTAAAGAAGAATCAATTAAGGAAGCCTTAACATTTCCATCACCTGTAATCACACAAGAAGCGATTTTAGCAGCAGTAGAAATATTAATAACTCGAGCATTCTTACGGCCAGAGGTCCGCGGGAAAAATATAAGGGGTATCACTTTAAAAAGTAACGTGATCAGACATCCAACCTGGCAAAAACAATTTACATTCAAAGACCCGACCCCGAACGTTAAGAAGGCTTATCAAATTATTAAAACCACTTTCGAGAATATCAAAATACCTGGTCCTTTGGAGGATATTACTCTATCTATTGCAGGATTAAGTGGTGAATCCGGAATCCAAACTAGTTTATTCACAGATATAAGGAAAAGGGCTCAATTAAGAGAAATGATGAATCACCTAGAGTCTCAATTGGGTCATAAACCACCTATATATCAAGTAAAGGACATAGAACCGTGGTCCAGAACTCCAGAAAGACGTCAAGTTTTAACTACCTTCGAGCCATAAATACACCCATACCAATTGTAGTTAAAGAAAGTCCCAAGAAACTGCCGAAATCATTGGTAATAAATGGATATATCAAACACATTGCACTTATTTCAGACATCTGGGAAATAAACGATGAATGGTGGAGATCCAAACCTATATCTAGATTATATTACCAAGCCATAACGCAAGAAGGCCGACAAATAACAATATTTAACGACCTGATAGATCACCAATGGTACCAGCAAAACATTTAATCCCCAGAGAATACAATTATGCTGAAAACCGGTTTATATAACATTACTAGAAACAATTTATATGACATACGCTGAGCTCCATTGCCACAGTTATTATTCTTTCCATGAGGGATCTTCATCAATCCCAGAACTATTGATTAGGGCTAAAGAACTAGGCTATCCAGCTTTAGCATTAACAGATCATAATAATCTATGCGGAGCTATGGAATTTTCAGAGCAGGCCATATCCCTAGATATTAAACCTATTACGGGAGCTGAAATAACATTAATTGATGGCTCACATTTAACTTTTTTAGCTAAGAACCGCCAAGGCTATAACAACTTATGTAAATTAGTCACTAATTCATACCTCTCAGGGAGACGACAAGAACCT
Organism: Chloroflexota bacterium; assembly: GCA_002707185.1. The sequence continues at coordinate 19,689 of PAMF01000063.1, forward strand.
CTTTTAGATCCTGAATATATCCCAGAGCATTCACAGGGACTAATATTATTAACAGGATGCCGCAAAGGATCTTTAAGTAGCCTTTTAACATCTGACCATAAGGCAGAAGCATATGAGCTACTTAGTAAGTATATCGATTGGTTCGGAAAAGAAAATTTATTCATCGAATTACAACAGAATTTAGTGCTTGGCGATGTAAAAAGAAATCGCCAATTGGCCGAACTAGGAGCACAGACAGGTCTGGATATAGTTGGTACAAACAACGTCCACTATCATGTGCCAGAAAGACATCATTTGAATGATGTTCTTGTATCCATCGGTTATAACAAGAGCCTTGAAGACAGCCATATCGAACGTCGCCCTAATTCACACTTTCACATGAAAAGCTCTTCAGCCATGTATGAACTCTTCAAAAGCTATCCAGACGCTATATCAAATACTATCAAAATAGCTGAAAAGTGCGATTTTGTTCTAAGCAAAAATCTTAACTATCAATTTCCAGATTATCCTGTACCAGAAGGTCATAGTCCTCAATCTTATTTAGAAGAACTTTGCTATAGAGCAGCAGAACGTCGCTATGGCAATCTAACAAATCGAATTAAGGACAGGCTACATCAGGAATTCGATCTAATTAAACGTCATAATCTAGTCGGATTCCTATTAATTTACTACGACGTGATTCAATTAGCCCGAGAAATCATGATCAACATGGGTCTCAGTGATCCTGAAATTCCATTGGAAGAACGCCCTCCAGGGCGCGGAAGAGGTTCCTCTGTCTCCATGTTAGTTGGATACTTAATCGGTCTGTCACATATAGACCCATTGGAATTCAATTTATCTTTGGATAGATTTCTACCTAGTGAAATGGCTTCAATACCTGATATAGATCTCGACTTTCCACGTAATATTAGAGAACAATTGATTATCAAGGTACACGAAAAATACGGATGGGATCATGCCGCTCTCACAGGCATGATCAGTACCTACAAGATGAAGGGAGCAATTCGAGATATTGGCAAATCTTTAGGTCTGCCTAAGCAAGATGTAACTAAGCTTGCCGGCAGAGTTACGTCTAACCATGCTGGAGACCTAAAATCTGAAATGCTTGCCCTACCAGAATTTCGAGATAAATTACAATCGCCAGTATGGCGTAATTTGATTAGTCTTTCCGAACAATTAGATGGATTCCCAAAGTACCTAGCACAACATCCCGGAGGAATGATTATTAGCTCATCTCCTCTGACCGATCTAGTACCCGTACAACCTGCAGCGATCCAAAACAGGTACATATGTCAGTGGGACAAAAATTCTATAGCCTCAGCGGGATTTGTGAAGATAGATTTTCTTGCCTTGGGGACTCTTTCACAAATGCAAGAAACCCTCCAATTAATTGAAGAAAGAACAGGTGACTATCATGATCTTACACGCATAAACCATGAAGATCCTGCTGTATATAACATGATACATAAAGCAGATACTATTGGCATATTTCAAGTTGAATCTGCAGCTCAAATGCAAACTGTAACTCGAATATTACCTAAGAATCTTACGGAAATGGCATACGAGGTTGCAGCGGTACGTCCGGGAGTAGGTGCAAATAACGGCGTCAGTCAATTCATACGTCGCCATATGAAACAGGAACCATGGGATTTCGACCATCCCCTAGAACGTCGCTCCCTAGCACGAACACTCGGGGTAATTTTATTTCAAGATCAAGTCAACCAATTAGCGATGGATGTGGCAGGTTTCAGCCCTGCAGAAGCAGATCTCTTACGTCGAGCGTTTGTATGGCGCAAAGATCCATCACTTCTAAATCTTCACTGGGATAAATTCAAGACTGGAGCCTTAAATAATGGAGTATCTAAGGATATTGCAGTAAAAATTTTCAAAAAGTTTAACGGCCAATACATGTTTCCTGAATCCCATGCTTTTGCATTTGGTGTAACTGCCTATCATATGGCATGGCTAAAATATTATTACCCTTTGGAATTTTATATATCTATATTTAATCAGCAACCCATGGGCTTTTACAATTTAGAAACTCTAAAAGAAGATGCTAAGCGACACGGAATATCTCTCCTGAACCCAGACATTAACTACAGTTTGGAAAAATGTAGCATCAAAGATGAATCTTTACTGCTGGGATTTATGCACGTTAAAGGACTAGGAGAATCCACATCTTCAAAAATTGTCGAAGACCGCATCCGAAATGGTCCATACACTACTATATCTGATGCAATGCATCGTACAAAGTTACAGAGGCAACCCTTAGAAATGCTAGTAATGTCAGGAGCATTTGACTCCATAACAACACACCGCAGAAAAGCTTTATGGGAAATTGGGTTGCGTTATAGACCGCAAAATTCACAGAAACCTTTACCGATACCCGTAGAAGAAGACATACCTGATCTACCATTGCAGAACGACTGGGAGATAATGAATAGCGAGTATTCCACCTTAGGGCTGTATCCGTCTGGCCACGTAATGCGGTTCTTACGCCCACATCTACCAAGTTATGTAATGAACAGCCAATCAATTTTAGATCTGTCTGAAGGATCATTGGTAACTACAGCAGGCCTTGTTATTCGACGACAACGTCCTCATGCAAAAGCCGTATTTGTTACCATTGAAGACGAGTTAGGCCACATCCCACTCGTAATATGGGAAGGAGTATACAGAAATTTCCGACTATTAATGCAAG
>PAMF01000064.1 GCA_002707185.1 Chloroflexota bacterium
TAGAAAATCTAAAATCCGACTATTTGGAGATAATTTAACGGCAAAGGATACGGTTTTACCTATCCAAACAGTAGGGTGAACCCGGCCAGGGTATTCCCCTATTATTAAATCTATCCCTAAAGCTACTAGAAGGATAATTATATTTAGATATATATCCGACATAGCAAGTTACAAGACAACCATCTCGAGACTCTTAAAGAACTCAAACGGCACTAGTGCCACTAGAGATATTAAACACGTAACCTCGACTATTTCATTCGTTGCACCATACACATCTCCCGTTAAACCACCCAAAACCCTAGTAACATACCAACCAATCAATAAAGCCACGCATGACATTACTATCAGTAACATTGATCCTAGCCAGCCGAACAAGATCATAGAAACTATTGTAGCTGTTGCAAATGCGAAAGCCGTTGCCATCCAAGTCTTAGTTTTATCCACATGAAAGGCGGATCCTAATCCCTCACGGCGAATATATGGGAAACATTGTAGCGAGATTACCATCGCCCACCGAGAAACGACTGGGAACAGTAAAAGACTGCTTGATTTATCCGATGTTGGCATACCACATACCGCTACTAGCAAGGCAAATTTCAGTAGCAACAAACAGGAACAACCCGCCACAGCAAATGAGCCTACATGAGGGTCTCGCATAATCTCCAAACGTCGTTCTCTAGTAAACCCCCCGAACAAGCCATCACAAACATCCATAAAACCATCAAGGTGTAGTCCACGTGTAATTATTAGAAGCGAAACCAGTAAGATTCCGGCGTTAACCAATTCTGGGAGAAATAACCCAAAGACCTTTTCAAGGATCAGTAACAATAATCCAATCAATAGGCCGACCAGAGGATAAAAGGCACGGGAATAGCTTATGTCATTCGTTCCCAGAACAATTGAACCGCCAAAAGGCACGGCAGTTAAAAAAGTGGTGGCTGAGACAAATGATCTAAATAACATACGTTTGATGAACTTCTTTAGACTCAGTTTGAGGCTTCGTCATCATCCTCGTTTCTTTCCGAAACTCCAGCCTGCGCAAATGTAGCCATTTGAGACAAGCATTTAACAGCGGCCTCAACAATTGGCATCGCCAAGGCCGCACCTGTCCCTTCACCAAGTCTCATATCCATGGTTAAAATAGGAGAAATCCCCATCGATTCTAATCCTACGCTGTGACCAGGTTCGACCGATCGATGAGCGCTAATAAAATAATTAACCACTAATGGACTTAATCTCCAAGCAATCAATGCTGCTGCCCCGGATATGAAGCCATCTACCAAGACCGGTTTATGGTTGGCTGCAGCTCCCAGCATGATGCCCGACAAGACACCTATTTCAAACCCACCTAGTTTAGTCAGGACGTCCAAGCCATTTGACGGATCAGCATTATTTAGTTTGATCGCTCGCCTTATCACGTCAACTTTATTAGCCAACCCTTCATCCTCCAATCCAGTACCGCGACCAGTTGTAACATTCGGATCTGAACCAGTAATTACAGCGGTTATCGCACTTGAAGATGTTGTATTACCTATTCCCATCTCACCACAGGCGATCAAGTCAGTACCTAACCCGATTTCTCTTGTAGCAGCCTTGATACCTACCTCCANACATTGTATGGCTTGTTGATTGGTCATAGCTGGCCCAACCGCAAANTTGTTAGTTCCCTTACCAATCTTCTCAGACGTTAAAAGCGGGTGGGGTTCTAAATCAGCAGCCACACCAGCGTCAATCACTACTATTTCAGATGAAACGTGCCTGGCTAATACGTTGATTGCGGCACCACCTGAAAGGAAATTTAACACCATCTGTGGCGTTACTTCCTGAGGATATGCACTTACACCCTCCGCTACTACTCCATGGTCTCCGGCCGCAATCATCACACATTTTCTACGAATTTNCGGGATCGGATTAGCAAATATTCCTGCAAGTTGTATAGACAAAGCCTCTAACCGCCCCAGACTCCCCAGAGGTTTAGTTAGCGTATCTTGACGGCTACGAGCCGCNTCCATAGATATNTCGTCTAAAGGTGTAATACCGGCGATGGTTTGGTCTATCAAAGTAGAAATTGCCANGACTTACCTCCTGTCGGTATGTTTTACATGACCTTTAAATCACAAACATTGAAGTCTTTAGAATTCAATGCCAGGTTGAGCTTTTATACCACTGGAATAGGGATGTTTTACCACCGACATTTCAGTAACCAGATCAGCGTATTCAACCAAATTTTCGGGTGCATGCCTACCAGTTATAATTACATGCTGCATTTCCGGCCGTTGCTTCAGTGTTTCAATTACATCCTCCACTGAGATCCAACCATAATGCATAGGATAAGTAAATTCGTCTAGGATCACCACATCGTAACCCCCAGTCGATATAATTTCCTGGGCATCAGCCCACAAAGCTCGAGCCAAATCCGCACTTTGGTCTAAATCACGAGACCTCCATGTAAAGCCATCTCCCATAGCTCTGACGGTGATACCTATTTTTTGAGCAGCCCGTTGTTCCCCGAAATTCGCGGTAGTATGTTTAATGAATTGCAGCATNACCACATTCATGTCACGACCCCAAGCCCTAAAGAGAACTCCCATAGCTGCGGTGGTTTTACCTTTTCCATTACCAGTATTTACAATAACTAACCCTTGATTAATGCGTGGACCCTTTACTGACTGAGGACCCGGTTCAGCGCCTTGATCAGTACTCATATTTAATGGCTCCTCCCAATTTATCTATTATTTCGGACAGATTTAATCAACCAGCTCGANTTTAGCAAACCTCCGGTTTCCTCAACTCGAGAACTCGGATCTCTCAGAACAAGTCCGAACAAATCGCTTAGCAAGATCCGGATCACTACCTAAATGGATATGTATATAAGATGCCCAAACACTTCCGTATTGAAATCCTTCGGATCGATCATCTTGATTTAANACCTTGTATACTGACCTNGATTCNTCTCCCGGTGTTTCCAGGACNGACCAATGAAATTCGTGCCCTCTCACCCGCTGACCCTTATTTAGTAAAGGGCTGTTAGTTCTAGATTCTACTTCCCTATAGCCCAAATGTAACCTACGACCCTCCATTGACGAGACGACCGGAATAGCTCCTACCATCGGGTAATGTGTTCCTTCTAAGTCCGACAAGCTATCACCTAAATACATCAAGCCACCACATTCACCGTATACCGGAAGGCCTTTGTTCACCGCTTGAAGTAAAGATTTGCGCATAGACTCATTTTGACTTAGTTCAGCGGCAAACATTTCTGGAAACCCTCCACCAATATAAATGCCGCCAACCCCAACCGGCAATTCGGCGTCCGAGAGTGGGCTGAACGGAATTAGTTCAGCTCCCCAAGCCTCTAATAAATCTAATGAATCTTGGTAATAAAAACTAAAAGCTTCGTCTTGGGCCAAAGCAATCATTGCCTGTTTAGGCTGATCAGTTTCCGGAAATAAATTAGAAGCAACCCAGGTCGGCTTAGTAGTCTCGGCTATCCTAAGAAGATGATCCAGATCTATAGTATCTTCTACTTGTTGGATTAGGGAATCATACCAATTCTGCACGACGGTTCCCTCTACCGTTGGGATTAATCCCAAATGCCGTTCCGGCTGGACTAAATCATCTCTACGGGGTAAATAACCCAATACCGGTAGCCCGGTAGTCGCCTCAATTTGAGGAGCACAGAACTCCAAATGTCGGGGACCACCCACCCCATTCAGAATCACTCCCTCAATGCGAAGTTCTGGATCAAATTGTTGATAACCCAGAACTTCGGCTGCCACACTCCGAGCAACTTTACCGGCATCTACTACTAGAATTACGGGTGTATCCAGCAATTTGGCCAACTGGGCACTAGATCCGTCCTCAGTAAGACTAGAATGCCCATCAAAGACTCCCATTACGCCTTCTATTACAGAAACCTGTTTCGATTGGCTTGCTCTTTGATATAACTCCGATACAGCATCAGATGACATCAACCAAGTATCTAAATTCCGAGAATGGGTGCCACCACATGCCAATTTATGATATGAAGGATCTATATAATCAGGTCCAGCTTTAAACGGCTGGACCTGAAGTCCACGTTTTGTTAAAGCCCCCATGATACCGGTGGCTATAGTAGTCTTACCGACTCCACTCCGTACTCCTGCTACCATTATTGCAGACGTCATACGAAACTGCCTCTCACTAATAAAATACCCGATTAATCTAGCTTTTAGTTTCTATACAGTTACGTTTTCTCCGTACTGTTCTATTAGGCCCATGAAAAGCTCATGTCGAGGTCGATTGGTAGCATCGACTTCGGACTTACGAAGATAAATCCTGAAAACCGACTCATCATCCTTATCTAGAAACCAGACCGAATAACTGGGTTCACCTCTTTCATTGCTTTCTACATATCTGAATTTGAGTCCGGATAGCTTATCCAAATCCATATGTAAATGAGATCCGCTATCAGCCATGAAAGTCACGATATTTCCCGTTTCGCTGAATCTAACATCATCCAAATTTGTATAGACTTCAGCCGTCGAAACTTGGTTGGAAAGCATCAAGACAACCTCATTAAATCCGATTCCATTAACTCCCCTTTGGCAGGCTTGGATAATCTCTTTAATCATAAAATCCATTCTCCCTTAGTACTATAAATAGGCTGATCTATGAGATTGAATGCCTAGTAATCATTTCTGCTAGGTCTTCCGGAATCTCATTCAAGCTTACTCTTCCGCGTCTCGTAATCGTCACTTCTCCTGTTCCAATTCCATACAGTGTTTTTTCTCCTGTTTCCCGGTCGATCAAATCTATCCTTGGCCCATATGTACAGCCAAAAATACAACGGCAAGAAGTCACCATCACCTGATTCTCCATCTCCATCGCTTCAACGGCATTCACAATACTTTGAAATAGTTCGACTCCGTTCCGCCCATACGACTCAATCCACGCACAACGTCGGGGATCCGTACATACGATAATATTTCTCTTCGTATCATTCATAAAAATAAGAAAACCTGACTTTTGAGGTCAGGCGTTATTCTTCCCATACCTCTCCACGAAGGTCGTTTAGAATCTCCTGAGGTAGGTCTCTGGCTTCTGATATAGCTTACTATTCAACACAGTAACCCTTTTAGTACTGCCTTAAATCGCGTTCTTATCAGTTACAGTGGCGGGACCGCACCGGAGTTAAACCGGTTTCCCTATTATTCCCATGGATTAGATGGGACATCAACAGGATTTATTCAATTTCCGTACAATCCACTCTAGAGAATCGATTGTAATACGAGGCATAAAAAGCGTCAATTTTGCTTGACAAAGAATCGAAGCCATCCTACCGTATGCCCACATACTATGAGGAGAGTAATATGCCAAAGTACGCCTATGACCATATCCACCTTCGCACTAAAGATCCCAAGGGCATGGCAGACTACTTCCACCGTATGTTTGACGCCGAAATTATAGAATCAGTCCAGTCTGATGGAATACCACGCACCGATTTGGACATTGATGGCTTGCGTGTATTCATTGCACCGGTTGACGAAACTACAAATATAGACCGAAACCCAAAAGAACCCCATCTGGGGCTAGATCATTTTGGATTTAGAGTTGAAGACGTAGATGCTACCGTATCCGAATTAAAAAATAGAGGCGCCGACATAGCGGTTGAACCAAAAACCATACGACCTGGAGTCAGAATAGCATTTGTCCGTGCTCCCGACGATGTCAGGATTGAACTACTTCAGAGAGATTAGACTCGCAGACAGATCATCGCCAAAGATCCGAGAAAAAACATTAAGGTTCTGGTGAATGTCTTAATCGCATCCTGAATCACTTAGGGATATACAGAGTGGGGGTCTCTGTAACTACACCTTCTTCTTTTAACTTGTCGAGATGAGTCTGAATGTTCCTTGAAGCTGAAGACCTTAAATTTTTCCTTAAATTCCGAGGGTAGACCATATCAACTGTGTCGGCAACGGTTTGCGATCCATTTCTTAAAGCCTCAAGTACTTGGTCCTCTCTTTCCAGTCTATGCTTTATATACCAATTGATGCGATCTATTCCTCTTTCAATCACTTGCCCATGCCCCGGACAGATTATGTGAGGCCGTTGACCTAGCATAATATTCAAAGAAGCCATATATTGTTTTAGGTTTCTAACACTGGAGGACGAATTGCCGAGTATATTGTCGCCACTAAACAAAACCTTATCAGTTGCCAAGTAGTAACACACGTGATCATCTTCATGTCCAGGTGTAAATAAGGCTCTTAATGAAACTCCTCCGCCCGATATAATCCTTTCTCGAGACCCCAGCTTAATAACAGTCCCTACCCCTAATCTCTGAGTCAACATTGGTTCTAACTTAGGGTGGCATCTCACCGGACAACCCATTGCCTCTTGTAATCTATCTAATCCTCCTATGTGATCGCCGTGGCCGTGAGTTATTAGTATTGAAGAAATCTTGGGATTACCTAATTCTCCATGGTAATCAAGAATCTGCCGAGTCCATGATCGGTACGGTTCACCTGTATCAATTAACACCATATGGTCATTTGGATCACCGACGAAATAAATTTGAGTGCCACCCGGATGGTGAGCTCCGAACGTAGCTTGATCTTCCATGATGTGAGTACTGTAAACATGTTTGGTTATCTTCATATATGTCCTCTACACTTTACGAAGGGTAGAACCCGTTGCCATAAACTAGCTACCAGTCAAATGTCGGCCGAGTAGATCTATCGCGGCCTGGGTAGCCCCGTGCTTCGTAGCGTCACGGTCACCAGATACATGAATCTCTACAGCGGTATCTTCCCCATCTTTCACTGATAAACCCACGTAAAACGTACCAACAGGCAACCCAGATCTTCCGGCCGCAGGGCCAGTTACTCCAGTCGTAGACACAGCAAAGTCCGTTCCCACCAATTCACGGACTCCTCTCGCCATGGCTATAGCAACTTCGCTGCTAACGCTGCCTTTGGTATTGTATATTTCATCAGATACACCCAAGACACGTTGCTTTAGACCACCCGTATAAGCAACCACCCCACCGGGGAAAAATTTAGAAGCCCCGGGGACGGTACCTAATGTATATCCCACCAAACCACAGGTGCAAGCCTCTGCCACTGAAACTGTCAAGTCACGTTCAAGCAAAATTTCCGCTACATCTTTAACATCCATAATGAGCTCCTTTCAAAAAGTTTATTAAACCTCAGTCGATTTTCTTAATAATAAAAAGAATTCTTGGTTCCCTGCATCTCCTAAAATAGGCGAATCACACTGGTCAACCACGTTAATACCATTGCTTTCTGACCAATCTATGATTTTTCTTAAAACCCGAGCATGGACTTCGGGAGATTTAATGACTCCACGTCTGCCAACATCCTCTCGAGGTGCCTCGAATTGTGGTTTGACCAATACAATAGCGTTATTTCCAGCTTTCAAATGTAGTAAAACCGAGGGGAGTATCAGAGTCAAAGAGATAAAAGACACATCTATTGTTATTAAATCCACCATAGTCGGAATTTCAAATGCATATCTAGCATTGGATTTCTCTATATTTAGAACTCTTTCATCCTGACGCAGCCGATAATGCAATTGTCCATGACCAACATCAACAGCATAAATCCGATCAGCACCTCGCTGAAGCATACAATCCGTAAAACCTCCTGTAGATGCTCCAACATCGAGAACCGTATAGCCTGTTACTGATTCATCAAAAGCATCTAGCGCATGAGCTAGCTTAACACCACCTCTGCTAACGAAAGGTATTTTGCCTCTAACCTCGAGCTCAATATCATTTGCAAGAGAAGTACCTGATTTCAATATCCGACCGGTAGGGCCATAAACTACCCCCTCCATAATTAAGGCCTGTGCTTTTTCTCGGCTTTCAGCTAATCCACGTTCTACCAAAAGAACATCGGCACGTTTTTTAGCAACTTTAGGCATCACAAAACTCGCCGGACAGCCGGACATTAGAATCAAACAATTAGGTTTTTATTCTCCTATAAATTCCGGGCGCCTTTTCTCTAAGAAAGCCGTATATCCTTCTAAGTAATCACATGTATCGAATTGTAAAAGAGGCAAATCTGCTTCTGCTTCCGATAGAGTAGTCAAATCCGGTTTTGCCAGAACCTGGTTAAGTGTACGTTTGTTAATAGCATGGGATAAAGGGGCCAAATCGGCTATATCTCTTGCCAGTTTGTAAGTCTCGTTTTCCAGGATATCTGAACCAACTACTCTGTTAACGAGACCCATACTCAAGGCTTCTAAACCATCAACTAGTCTACCTGAATAAAGGATATAAAGGGCGTTACTTTTACCTACCAAATTGATAAGACCCTGCATCTCTAGATGACCAATCGTAATACCCAATTTAGCTACAGGAATACCTATCCGAATATCATCTGATGCAATTCTCAGATCGGTAGCTACTGCCAATTCACAGCCGCCGCCTGCAGCGAATCCTCTTATCATCGAAATAGTAGGAGTTTCTAAATTACTAACTGTCCGCAATAAATTGTTGACGGAATCGTTATATTCTCTTCCCAAATTTGAATTAGACCTGTATTGCTGGAAATCACTAATATCTGCCCCTGCCGAAAAGGCTTCACTTCCAGCCCCAGTTACTATAATCGCTCTGCAATTTATATCCCGATCTAGTTCAATAAAGATATTCGATAATTCTCCCCACATCGAATAACTAATAGCGTTCCGCGTTTCCGGCCGGTTGATTATTACCGTCGCCACCGGCGGGTCTTTATCCACCAGGATCCAATCAGACATTTATCACTCCCTCGCTTGACTAGTCTATCTCCTAGCTAACGATTTCAACTTACACTAACTTTACCACCAATTCCAGATCCTCTTAATAGCTGCCTTAGATATTAACTCTCAAGCTGACGACCTCTAGTGGTTTTAGGTTAAAATAAAAACTAAATAACTGCGAATCCTTTCAGTAATTTGAAAACAGGAGGCAGAGCAATGGATTGGAACTTTGAATTGGTTTCAGGACCCTATGGTGGAACAACCGAAGGACCTGTGTGGGATGGTCAGAACATCTTGTTCAGTTACATCCCCGGGAGTGTGATCTTCAAATACGATCCTAAAACTGGGGAAACAACGAATTTCTTCACCGGAACCTTACACACTAACGGACTTTGCTTCGACTCTGTAGGGAACCTATATGGCTGTCTCCAAGGTGGCCGAGGTATCGGGCGATTTGAAAAAAACGGTTCCACGCTCACAACCCTCCCGCGGTTACTGGACGGAAAGCAACTGGGAAACCCGAACGATCTGGCCATCGATAAGCAGGGTCGTATCTGGTTCACTGACCCATATAGTGGATCGTGGGATATAGGGACCATGGAACTGGATCATCAATCGGTATTGAGATTAGATCCCAAAGACGGCGGCCGTTGGGATCTATCGAGAGCTACATACGACATTAGCCGTCCTAACGGGGTCCTAGTATCGAGAGATCAGACAACCCTATATGTCGCCCAAAGCGATTATTCAACGGATCAACCTCGCCAATTGAGAGCATACTCAATTGGTTCGGATGGATCCCTAGGAAGTTACACCACACTACATACTTTTGCCGCGGATCATAGAGGGGCTCAAAGGGGTGTAGACGGAATGACACTAGACGCAGACGGTAACATAGTGGTGTGTGCCGGCTGGGAAGAAGCGGGGCCAGGACCTATGATTTACGTATTTTCACCTTCCGGTAGAATCTTATCCACACATCCATTTCGAGTAGATAGACCAACTAACTGCTGTTTCGGTGATTCCGATATGAAAACATTATATGTAACTACTGGTGGCGGACACTTATTCAAGGCCAAAACTGAACATACAGGATGGGTTATGTGGCCGTAGAGCGGTTAATATCCCGCCTTACACTGATTGATTCCCATTTTGGTAATTGGTGAACCTGTTTGTTCATAAAAATTAAATTTAACTTGCTCACGACGATACGGCGTAATACCATACGAGCAAAATCAACCTTTGGAGTTTTTATTCAACATGAAAGCAGCCAGATTAACCGGCCCCAAACACTTTGAATTCTTGGACGTTGAGCAACCCGTACCAAGCGACGGACAATGCCTGATCAAATTAGAGCAGGTTTCTGTGTGCGGGAGTGATATCCGACACGGATATGGCCCAATCCATCCTGAAGAAGACTACCCAATGGAAATAGGACGCCCCTGCCACGAACTAGCCGGTACAATCGTTGAAAGTCGTACCGACGAGTTTCATGAAGGCCAACGAGTAATACCCATAGCCTATCCAGGAACCGGTGGCCTCTGCGAATATGTGCTGTCTGAACCCAACAGGATGGCATTAGTACCTGATGAAGGGTCCCTTGACGAATGGATAATGTGTCAACCTTCCGGAACCGTACTCTATTCCTGTGCACAAATGGGAAGCGTTCTAGGGAAGAATGTTTTGGTTCTAGGTCAAGGTAGTATTGGTCTGAGCTTTACTATGATCACTTCTAGAATGGGTGCGCGTAATGTTATTTCTGCCGACCTCCTAGATTACAGATTGGAAAAGGCAAAGCTCTTTGGTGCAACCCACACCATCAACCCGGACAAACAAGACCTCACTGAAGCTGTTATGGAAATCACTAACGGTGAAGGTGCCGACATCACTGTAGAAGCAGCAGGATACCCAGATACCTTTAATCTCGCATTTAGCCAAGTCAAGCAATTCGGGACCGTTATGATATTTGGAATCCAAAGCGATAAGTACGTACCGTTAGAGCATAACTATTTGATGGACAAGCAACCTAGAATAATTCCTACTACAGGTGCCAGAAGCGGAGATCCAATCACCCAAATACGAGATATGATCAATCTACGTAATCGGGGATGGGCTGATCCCGCAGAGTTAGTGACTCATAGATTAGGGTTTTCTGGGGTGCAGCAAGCCTACGACATGTATGAACAACGGCAAGATGAAATCATCAAAGTAGTAATGGACATCAGTAAATAATTAATACTACGTTCCGATGGCGAAATCATAAAGAGCCTCCAGTTGCAAAACTGAGAGGCTCTTGTCATTAGAAGTCTTGATACCCACATCTTTTAAGTCCCATTAATTTAGCATTGGTATATCTATGAATTTCAATGGTCCGTCACGTAAACTAAGACTTGAATTGGTATTGGAGGGGTGGATGTGAAATCATACGATAAAATCAAGTTGGCCAAAGAGAACTTAAACTTAGCAATGGCACTGTTAACAGCAGCTCAAGAAGGTGTCATCACCAAATCGATAATCACAAAGTACATTTATCCCTCAGAAATCCTAAACACCAAATGGGGTCCTCTGCAAGTAGCAGATAATACTAACCTGATCAGAAAGTTAAATAACCTAGTACGTTCCTCATTCGCTTTCTCAGCCACCACTACTTATAAGATCTTGTCCGTCCTCTTTCCAGAAATCCCCCTTGAAGAACCCGATCCTTATAAGCGAAACATCCTATGCACTATTAAATTAATTCACGATGCGCTTGACGGAGATATGATCACACCTACGTGGCACTGCCCCACTGAGTACCAACAGAAATTCGGTATTGATACCATAGAATTCGTGTTAGACGCGACCAATCTACATGGAAAGTCTATGACATGGGACGACCTAGGCGGTCTGGGGAAATATTTGAATTTGATTACATGCTGTGAAGAACTAGCATACAGTTGTAACGAACGAAACGACTTAAATATCGATTATTCTTTGCAGCAAAATAATCCGCTGAATATTTATACCGACCAATTTGACGCCATAACAGACGGTCTAGCGCCGCACCCATCTAACCAACAACAAACTGCAACACAAACACATATAATGAATCCCGAGAAAAACACCAGGGATACACCTGTATTCGCATCCTTAGATCCTAAGCAGTTCCCATCGGTAGATCCTGAATCGGCAGTGACATTCGTATCAACTCAAATGGTAACCAATCCCGACAACATGGTATTGGCAAAAGAGCTATACAGTAGTTATATCACATGGTGTGAACTCGAATGTATTAAACCACTTACTCAGAGAAGTTTCGGCATACAACTAACAAACATGGGATTTTCAAGAAAAAGACGTGGGAAAGGCCATCACTGGTGGACAGGACTGAAATTAGATGATAATCAAGCATTCAATTTCAGTCATACCATCTAAAGAATCCTTATAAACCCTACGACGATGGATATTTAGATGTAACAACGGTATGAATTCCGCCTCTCACTTTATAATCTAATGTGACCGTGATACTAATAGGCTGACAAACAGCCACCAAATCATTCAAAATGCGATTAACAGCATGTTCCTGAACAATTCCTACATCTCTAAATGAAAGCAAATAATACTTTAACGATTTGAGTTCTATACAATGGCGATGGGGCAAATAAGAAATTATCAGATTCCCATAATCAGGTAACCCTGTCCAAGGACAAACGGCAGTAAATTCATCTGTATCAATAGATACCTCTGAAGTTTGCCCTACATACTCATAATCGAATACCAACAAACATTCTGCATCTATATTCTCCTCGCCCTTGACTAATACTTGGCGATCAAGCGATTCATATTGTGTCCTCAGGTCTGGTATGGTCGCCATATTTTGTCTCCTACTAATCTTCCCATTCTTTGTAAATATAATATTTGGAGGTTCCATCCTTGTCAAAACACAACTATTAGATCTAAAACAGGATTACAAGTCGAACATAATTGCCCTGCCAATACGTTTTTGCTAAACTAGGCCTATCTGACCTACCTCTCATAGGCACAATGACACACAGGAGTAAATATGATTTACGAAGTACGAACCTATACTTTGAAACCTGGCGGAGTGGCCCAATTTGAAAATAATTTCGCCGAAGCATTACCACACCGGGAAAAATATTCTAAACTCGGTGCATTCTGGCATACTGAAATAGGCCCACTCAATCAGGTGATTCATGTATGGCCATACGAAAACCTTGCTGAACGAACGCAGGTTCGTGAAGAAGCCGGTAACGATCCCAATTGGCCCCCCAAATCAGATGGTTTGATATTAAATATGGAATCAGAGATATTTACCCCCGCTGAGTTCATGAAGCCAATGGGTGGAGATCAAGCCCTAGGCGATATTTATGAAATGAGAATTTATACTTATCAACCGGGGACCATGGGTGAAGTGCTTAAAAGATGGGGGGATGCCATACCTCACAGAGAAGAATTTTCCCCGTTAGCAGCTGGGATGTACACTGAACTAGGTGGACTGAACAAGTGGATGCATGTCTGGCCCTATAAGGATTTAGAAGAACGCAATAAGATTCGCGAAGAGGCATCCGCGACACCACACTGGCCACCTCCTACTAGGGAGTTCTTAGTAAAACAGGAAAATAAGATATGTGTGCCAGCCGCTTTCTCACCAATGCATTAATAGAGTCAAGCCTGTAGAATTAAGGGGTAGGTATATTATCCACCCCTTGATTCTACAAGACGACCGCATTAGAACGATCCGATTATAAATTTGCATCATCGCAGCCACCGCTATCAATACAATATATGCAACCAGAAACTGACGAAATAAAAAGCGCCAACCAGAAATTTTACGACGCCTTCGGGGCTCTAGATATCGTAACCATGGGAGAAATTTGGGAACATTCTGAAGCCGCGTTGTGCATTCACCCAGGGTGGCAACCCTTGCTAGGCTGGGAACTTATCAGAGACAGTTGGCAAGGTATATTTGATAATGCAACTCTAATGCATTTTAATATCCAATACGTAAACGTTGCAGTACTCGGAGATACAGGATGGGTAACCTGTATAGAGAATATCAGCAGCGTTTTACAGGGTCGAGCCAGCAACTTCGGTGTCATGGCAACCAATATTTTCGTCCGTGGACCCGCAGGGTGGACGATGATAACCCACCACGCTTCCCCAAGTTTAAGCTAAACGCTCTGTTAACCCCAGGCTCTAGTTTTCTTCTAACAGTCATCTCATCGTTTTATTTAACAAATGCAAAATTAATACCAGTAACGATATAAATGTGGGCCTTTAACGAACTAATATTTGATCAATCGATATCTGATTAAGACTATGCAAAATTAAAGCTCGATTGAGTGACCAAAGAGAATTAACGAGATACAATAAGCGCGCTGATTCTGACAGCCAATTGTAATCTCACAGATGATAGGGATCAGGCGCCCCGCCCTCTAAAATTACATAGGCTGAGGAGCAACTACATGACTAACCGACCTAATCTGGCTCTATTGGCTTTAG
>PAMF01000065.1 GCA_002707185.1 Chloroflexota bacterium
CACAATGACTCTGAACCCAGACGCTGATGGCCATTCACAGCAGGGATACGATTATTATATTCAAGGTGAATTTGGACTCGCGATCGAAGAATATACTAAAGCAATACAACTAGATCCTTATTTCGATCTTGCATACTTCCAAAGGGGCAATGCTTTCTTCATCTTGTCACAAAGTGGTGAAGCTCTACGAGACCTAGGTCACGCAATAACATTAGACCCCAATGATCCTGATTACTATTTTGGGCGTGCCGACATATACACTCAACTTGGCAGACATTACGATGCGATCCCAGACTATGACAAAGCCATTTCATTAGTCCCTACAGAACCTAGTTATTACGTGGCCCGTGGCCATTCTAATGTGGAGATGGAGGAATACCCAGCGGCTATATTGGATTTTGGGAAAGCTATAGAATTGGCTCCAACTGACGCATCAAATTATAGATATCGAGGTGAAGTCTACGCCCAACTCAGGCAACACAACAACGCCGATGCCGATTTTGAGCTGGCAAGACGTCTTAATGAACAAGCTTAGACTACAACCTACCGGAATTTAGGCATTACATCTCGCGCAAATAGTTCCATAGATTTCATGACTCGCGCGTGTTCCATAGTACCAAATGACATACTAGCCCCAAAGTAACCGACACCATGTTCCTTCTGTAAGAACTCTATACGTTCAACACATTGTTCAGGAGTCATAAAATAAGTAGTGTTTTTAAGTTCTGATTCATAGCTACTCGGAATTTCAGTGCGTACGGTTTTCCATTCATCCAAATCAACATCTATCTCATTGCCCCAGCCTAACGTCCGTCTATAAGTGGCAAGGTCCCTTACCCAGGTTAATGCATTCCTAGGATATTCCTTAGCTTCATTCTCATTGTCGGATAAGTACACAAATCTGAAAAAGGGCATGCTATCACGCCTGTCTAACATACCAGCAGTTTTGCAGCGTTCTGAATACAAGTCAAAAAGAGCTAGATTGTCAGCCTCCGGAGTTGAGAAACTGGTTAAAATAGGTAGATCCCTAGAAACCGCCATATCTACACTGGCTGCGGTTCGGGATACAGCCAGGAAAACAGGGGGATGGGGTTTTTGGATTGGCGATGGAGCGATAGTGACATCTTTAGCCTTATAATACTCTCCCTGATATGAAAAACCTCGCTTGGTCCAAAGGCCCAAGATCATATCTAATGATTCTTGGAAACGCTTGTTCCTCGAGTCAAAATCTATATTAAAGTTGCCGTACTCATAATTTGCAGATCCCCGTCCAACACCAAACTCAAGCCTACCGTGGCTGAGCAGGTCCATCATTGCGCTTTCCTCAGCCAGAAAAATAGGGTTATGGAAGGGTAATACACTAACCCCTGTACCAATCCGTATGCGTTTGGTCTTGGCAGCTAAATAATTAACTATCGGCATCAATGATGGAAATATCCCGTACCTACTTGAATGATGTTCAGCCACCCAGACCGAATCAAATCCCAGTTCTTCTGCATATTGGACCTGATCCAAAGCCTCGCCATAAATCCTGCTTTGTTCTCCAGGATCTTCCTCAGCCCAAGATGCTAAAATAAAAAGAGCAAATTTCATTTACGTTATTCTCTACTAAAGTATGGTCTAATACCTGTATTCGAGCTATCTGTCAGTATAAATAACTCTACTATCGATACCTCAGTATCAATAGTATCAAGTACGGCCCCATGGTTGGGAGGCCTCTCAACTCTATACTAATGATGAATCGTTTTGAAAAGCATTCATCAGCCTATTTAATTTTGTCTTATGTATTTATCGACACTTTGGGCTCCAGGCAAAGCCAGATAAACACTATCCTGTTTATCCACCCAGAGACCATGAGCTTGTCTCGATTCCCACGAAGACAATATTTCGCCCTCTTTATCTCTGACAGTGATTCTAGGAGTCGACCCTTCAAAAGTGGACTCCGCTATATAAAAATCTCCGTCCACGGATTGGGATATATCGTTTGGTCTTGTCATATCAGTCCACATAGTTATGAATTCGCCCTCGGGAGTGAAAATTTGAATCCTGTTATTTTCTCTATCACATACGTAGACCAGGCCCTCTTCATCTATAAGCAGGCTATGTGGCAGATGAAATTCTCCAGGACCGCCTTTACCCGGTGTTCCCCAGGATGTTATGTATCTTCCCTCCGCTGAGAAACGATGAACTCGACTGTTTCTATAGCCATCCGATACGTACAAATCACCGGACGGGGACGGATACATCTCCGAGGGATAGTTAAAGGGACCAGCTGCTCGCGGTACTAACTCACCTGGTTCCTCGCAGCCAGTATCGGAATGGATCCCCCTATCTCCAAGAACCATTAGTGGCTTTCCGTCCAAGGTATATTTCAAACATACAGAGTCTTCTCTATCGGTCAGGTAGATTACATCGTCCACTATACAAAATCCGTGAGGTAAATTGAATGCACTTATACCCCATGAATTTAAATAATTACCATCCGAATCCAATACAACAATTGGGGGATCCTTTCGTTGATAAACATAGACCCTGTTCTGTGAATCAGATGCTACAGAACTTACTGTTCCGAACGTCATGCCGCCTGGTAAAGTTCCCCAACTCTGGACTAATTCATAATCGTATTTGTCAGTCTTAATAGTATTCATTCTATTTCCTTTCCCTTTGAGGCAAGTCCGATTATTACCACTCTATTGAACAATCGACCCTCACCTTTTTAACTGTTATTTATGATAATCAGAACCTAGACATATCCCGTCTTCTTGTATTTCTCCAGCCTACTCAACAAGGATTTTACGGTCTTGTCATCAGGGGTTTTACTCAATTTGAATAGCACACGGATCCGCTCTCTAAGTTCTGCTGTGGTTTCTTGTCGTTCTAGATGATCCTCTCGGATCGGTTGAGCTCTCTTTGCCATACATTACCACCTTAATCGATTTATCGGATGTGTTTCATTCCTTACATCATGAATTAAAAGGATGGATATTATTATTCCATAGTTAATACTATCTTACCAAAATTAGCGTTCGTTTCCATGTAACGATGGGCCTCAGCTACCTCTCCCAAATCATAAGAGCGATCAACAACAGGTTTCATAGTCCCCTTGATTAAATGAGGTAAAACATGTCTTTTGAATTGCGCAGTAACCAGCAGTTTTTCTTCAATTGATCTGCCTCTTAATCCAGTCCCACACACTTGCAATCGTTTAGACATCAATTGCCTAAGATCGACATCTACTTGACCGCCGCCCATGAGGCCCACTTCCACCAGCCTACCCAACACTGCCATCGAATCGATATTTTGGTTCCAGTACGGGCCCCCTATGAAATCTATCAGGACGTCTACTCCGATCCCACCTGTCTTGTCTTTAATGACCGAAGAAAACTCTTGGTTATTGTAGTTAATCCCTACATCCATTCCTAATTCTAAAGCTGCAGACAATTTCTCATTTGAACCTGCGGTACCATATACAAAAGCCCCTGCATGATGGGCTAACTGTACCGCTGCAGTCCCGACACCACTCCCAGCTGCATGTACCAAAACGGTCTCACCCATTTGTAAATTAGCACGGTTAAACAGCGCGTCATAAGCGGTGAAATACACCTCTGGTGTCGCTGCAGCTTGCACAAAATCCCATGAATCAGGGATAGGTATGGCCATGCGGTGATGGGTAATTACCTTAGTGGCATATCCTCCACCCCCCAGCAAACCAAAAACCCTATCACCTTTCTGCATTCCGGTAACTCTATCTCCCAATTGACTGACTATTCCTGAAAATTCCAAACCCGGTATATCAGATGGGCTACCTGGTGGTGCAGGATAACCCCCTTGACGCTGAAGAGTATCAGCTCGATTAAGAGCCGATGCTTTCACATCGATCAAAATATCGTCAGGACCCGGGCTCGGATCTGCGACCTCCATTATTTTTAAAACATCCGGGCCACCTGGCTCCGTTATCACAGCTGCTTTCATAGGTAATTTCCTTTTGTGCTGATTGCTCCTAGTCCGTAGACACGCCCAACTAGAACCGACATAACCAGAGTGTTGATCATATGACTTCTTTATCTTGTAATTCGGCGATAGCCTTATCGTCATATCCCAGGCTATTTAGAATTTCTTCGTTGTGTTGACCTAGGGTCGGGGCTACTCCAGGATTGCTAGGAGTTTCAGAAAATTTCCACGGGCTACCATGGATTTTAATATTCTTCCCTAACCTAGGATGAAGAATCTCTTGAACATAGTTGTTCTCTACTATATTGGGGTCATCTGCGGCTTCCAATAAAGTGTTCACCGGAGCACATACCAATCCCGCCTCACGCAATATAGCTAGCCAGTGATCTCGAGTATTTGTTGCAAATAATCTTCCCAAATGATCCAGAATTTGGTTTTTCTTATCTTCAGATTCGAATGCTACCCCAAGATCATCCAGTCCTTCATCTTGAAGAGATTCAAGGAACCCTAGCACTTCGATACCATGTCTCCAGTATCTTGGTTGAAATTGTATTGCAAGGGGTTTCCCATCACAATCATTGAAGCAGGCCGCTATTCCAGGCCTTTCAGGTGTACCGTTTATCCTGGCACCCGTTATCGGGGGAGCATTTTTCCACATAGTAGTTGTCATAGTCCATCCCATAAGTCTAAAAGCGCTACCGACAAGAGACGTTTCTACTTTTTGGCCTATACCGGTTGACTTGGCATGGATTACCGCAGCTAACACTCCTCCAAAGGTCAACATAGCGCAACTTTCATCCGCAACGGAAACGACCCCTGTACGCATCGGTTGACCAGGCATCGAAAATGCCTCGGGAATTCCAGATAAAGCTTGTCCTATAGCATCGTTTCCCGCCAATTTAGAATTCGGACCATCTGGCCCGTATGCNGAAACCGATGCGTACACAATTGCGGGATTAATTTTCTTCAATTCTTCATAACCNAATCCATATCGCTCAGCNGCTCCTGGACGAAAATTCTGCCCGAAAATATCGGCCGTTTTCACGAGCTGGTGCAGAATCTCCCTTCCTTCCTCTAACCTAAGATTAAGAGTCAGACTCTTAACTCCACGGTTATTGGTTTCAAACATCGAACTCACATCACCTATAAGTTCACCGCCCGTCCTAGATTCGTCCCCCCCACCAGGAACTTCAACTTTAATTACTTCAGCACCCAGATCAGCCATCAACATATAAGGCACCGTACCGGCCTGGGCTGTTGAACAAGTCACAGCTCTGATACCTGATAGAGCCCCGCCCAAATTATCCATTTATTTCCATCTCCAATAAGAACCGACGCACTTCAGTGCTACAATNCAAAATCCAATAGTTACGCTACCANCACAAATCCAACCACTATCAGCATCTCAGTACGTCTACTGATGCTGTAGTGCATTTGGATNAATCAGTAGCATCAANTCTCTGGACTCAAGTGGCTAGCGCGTAAACTACTAGGAGCCCTGAGCATTCCTCCAAGCCATTGCCTCGAGTTCGGCTCCAACAGCATCCATGACATCAACTACCGGTTCCACTTTGAACTGGAATACTGCAAACACGGTAGTAAGCTTGTGTATATCCAGTGGATTATCGGTCTCAATAACGGCATACCCACCGAATTCACCTACTCTCACCACAAACTGCTGGAAATNTAAACTCTCAGGCATTTCCCATTTTTCGAANAGACTCAATACACGGTGCTGAGCCTCTTCATAATCGGAGGCTGACCCTCCAGATCTCTCTGACCAGGTCACTACATATTTCATCATTATCACCTTCCCAAAAAATGTACGTAAACATCTACCACACGTAAACATCTACCAAATGAACGATTGGATGCTCAGTATTTCTACCGTTGAAATCCTAACACATTCAATTAATTTTTATGAATCATCTCCGATAGCGCAAATAGATAACGCACCGATAAATGAAGATTAAGTTTGAGATCTCTACAGGGATTCANAAAATCCTTCCTGCCCAATGAGCGGAACAAANCTGCATGATCCCAGGGAGTACAACTGCATCCCATGCATNGTACGTATGACTAGGGTCAATTCCTGCCGCTTTAAGCAACCAATTGGTACTACTAACCGTCCTCCTACTTTAAGCTGATCCACNAATGTCTGGGGAAGATTAGGGCAGGCAGCAGTCACGATGATGGCATCAAATGGGCCGTTACTCGGTCGACCAAGTTCGCATGTCGCTGGATATATTTCTACGTTGTCACAATTAAGTTGGTCAAGAACACACCTAGCTAGAGCTGCCAACTCAGATATCCTTTCAACGCTGATTACCTTCCCTTCATTTAATATTTTGGACAAGATTGCGGATTGATATCCACTGCCAGTTCCGATCTCTAGCACTACGTCAGACTGGCCAAGCTTCATAGCAGCAGTCATCAAAGCCACNATGTACGGCTGAGATATAGTCTGCNCATACCCTATATTTAAAGGAATATCCNTATAGGCTTNATGGACATCTGACTTANAAACGAAAAGCTCCCTGGGAACNATTTCCATAGCCTGTAAAACTTCCTGTGACTCTATATCATTGGACAATTTATNGAACAATCTTGACTTAGCTATGTCCAAAGAACTTTTATTTGCTTTGGACAGCTTCANTAAAACACTTTACCATGGGCATAACAGATATCAGACCACATCGCATATATCAACTTTACNTTATGTTTTACTGAAGCAAATACCAAAACAGCTAATTATCGTATTATTTACTAAACCAGAGTGTATGTTATGAAATTATCTAACAAAGTTGCAATAATTACAGGTGCAGGTAGAGGAATCGGAAGAGCTATAGCGATAGCATACGCAAAGGAAGGCGCCAGGGTTTCATTAGTCGCTAGAACAGTATCAGAACTTGAAGAAACCGCCCAGTTAATCAAAGAGTATGCCTCTCAATCAATAGTGATACCAACGGATGTCACAGAACCTAGTTCAGTAGCTGCAATGGTACAGGAAACCGTATCCCGACATGGTCGCGTTGACATATTAGTTAACAACGCGGGTATTGCAGGCCCGATCGGAGCCTTGCATGACAATGATATAGATGATTGGATTCAAACTATTCAAGTAAACGTTGTTGGCCCCTATCTCTGCTGTAAATCGGTCGTCCCCTTAATGGCTAACCAAGGTGGCGGAAAAATAATAAATCTAGCAGGGGCAGGGGCCAACAACGCATGGGCTAATCTTTCAGCCTATTGCACCAGCAAAGCTGGAGTAGTACGAATGACTGAGGTCCTAGCCCTCGAATTAGAGGGCCAAAATATACAGGTAAATGCACTGGGCCCCGGTTCAATTCATACTAGAATGTGGGAGGAACTACGAGACGGGGCTGAACTGGCAAGCGCAACCGAAATTCAACAAATAGGCGANCGTGTCCTCAGTGGAGGGGGAGCTTCCTTGGATAGCCCTGCAGAGTTAGCAGTTTTTTTGGCCAGCGCCGATTCAGGCAAATTAAGCGGTCGTCTTATTTCTGCGGTGGCCGACGATTATAATCATATAGCTTCCAAAATCCCTGAGATCATGCGCTCAGAAGCGCTCACGTTAAGAAGATTAGATCTGGATTAGAGCGGTTAACAACCAATAATGAGCAGATNTTTACAAAAACTCCCTTATTTAACTTACAATATGACGATAAATCGTTGCAATCGATACAAGTTTTTTAAGAACACATCACTGGCGCGCTGGAAATAAGAGGATATAGTAGGATATAATCAGTACACTAACGTGAACAATCAGAAACTTAGGAGGTAGCATGGCAAAACCTAAGAGAGTAGGCCACCTAGTATTAAACGTAANAGACCAAACTGAAGCAACAAAATTTTATACTGAAGTTTTAGGGTTTGAAATTGCCGTAGAACGCCCGGGATTTGGTACATTTTTAACTTGCGGNAAAATCCATCACGANCTAGCACTGTTTCAGGCCAAACCTGATGCTGCTCCAATAAGCAAGGGCGGGTTAGGNCTCAATCACATGGCGTTGCAGGTAGAAGATTTTGATATGCTTACTGAGTACTACCACGTACTTCAAGAAAACGGGATAATCGACGTTCGAACTACCGATCACGGTATGACAAAGAGCATATATATTGAAGATCCTGATGGAAACGGTATAGAACTTTTCTGCAATAGCTTCGATAAAGCAGAAGATGGTCTTGCAGAGATGCGCCGAGAGAGCCGNCAGAATAAGGAATTNGTTTTTTCCTAGGTCAAAACGTATTATAGAAAAAAGACCGGTAATATACNGGTCTTTTTTTATTTAGCCTAAAATCTGAAGACTAGGGNCCTTTTACGTCCAACAATTCAATCTCGAAAACTAGCGTATCTCCCGGCTTGATTATAGGTCCGACTCCTCTGTCACCATACGCCAAATCTGAGGGAATAACCAACTGCCTCTTACCTCCAATTCTCATTGAAGCTACTCCTTCATCCCAACCTTTAATGACACTTTTCTGTCCCAACGTAAACTCAAACGGAATCCCTCGGTCAACCGAACTATCAAATTTAGTGCCATCCAGCAAACTGCCAGTATAGTGAACTACGACTATGGAACCTTCCCTGGCCCTATCACCTTTTCCAGCTATTAAATCTTTAATTTGAAGTCCCGATTCGGTAACTAAAGTTTCTGCATCTAAAGTCAATCCTGTATTTGAAATCATAGGAGTTGCAACAGAAGGCTGTTCTACTACTAGTGACTCCTTCTTCTCGGCAGACGGCAAATCGCTAGACGCGTCTTCTATCAGAGGAGGAGTAGATGTTGGCCATCTCGTGGGTTCAGCTACCACATCACACGCTAATAGCGCCAATATTAAGACTACTACCAGGAAACAACGAATCATTAGACACTCCCAAGAATCAAATACCAGAGACCTCTTATATTTAGCCATCCAGCCCTAGTTACCCAATTTGCCATGGCCAAAGTCGTCTGCTAACCTAGCCGAAACAATCCTGGAAAAGAAAATGAACCACTCACAAACAGATATGATTAAGGTTTCACTGTTCTGCACATGTATTATAGATCAACTATACCCTGAAGTTGGTAAAAGCGTTGTTAACGTCTTACGCCAATCCGGCTGTGACGTAGACTTTCCCATTAATCAAACGTGTTGTGGGCAACCACTTTACAATTCTGGATTCACACAAGAGTCTAAAAAGTTAGCTTTGAAAGTATTAAATGATTTCGAGCATAGTAACTACGTCATAGTACCTTCCGGATCATGTGCAGCCATGATGCGAAACTTTTATTTAGACCTATTTGCTAAAGATCAGAAAAATCTAGCTAGGGCAACAGCGTTTGCTGGAAAAGTTTTTGAATTTTCAGAATTTTTAGTACGAGTATTAAAAATCGAAGACATAGGAGCTAAATACACTGGCAAGGGTACTTATCACCCAAGCTGTCATTTATTGAGAGAAATAGGAGAACGGGAGGCACCTAAAATCTTGTTAGATAACGTGGATGGCTTAGATCTAGTCTCCCTACCTCAAGCAGAATATTGTTGTGGATTTGGGGGAAGTTTTTCTATCAAATACCCTCATATTTCTGAAGCCATGGGGACAGATAAAGCAGAAAACGTAGTTTCTACCGGAGCAGACTCGCTAATTTCATGCGACATGGGATGTTTGATGCAAATAGATGGTCTATTGAGCAGAGCTAAAAGCACCGTTCAAATACGCCATTTATCACAGATTCTTGATCAGGAGATTCATAGTGCCAGAAGTTAAAACCCGAGATTTCAAACATTCATCAACGATAGCCCTTAAAAATCCTCAACTCCAACAGGCTCTCAAAAGAGCCGGCACCGGGTTCGATGGCGCCAGGCTGCAAGCAATTGATAGCGTGGGGCCAGATAATTGGGAACTATGGCGAGATGAAGCACGGAAAATAAAAATTCACGCATTAGAAAATCTTGATTATTATCTTGATTTACTCGTACAAAAAGTCACTCAAAACGGCGGGAGTGTCCACTTTGCTAAAGATTCAGAAGAAGCAAATTTAATAGTTTCACAGATAGCTAAAAGTCGAAATGTTCAAATAGCTACCAAAAGTAAATCTATGGTGTCCGAGGAACTGGACCTAAATAAAGTCCTAGAAAAATCTGGTGTAGAAGTGTACGAAACTGATCTCGGAGAGTACATCATACAATTAGCAGAAGAAACCCCTTCCCATCTAGTGGCTCCTGCTTTGCATAAAACCAAAGAGGAAGTAGCTCTGCTGCTACATGAAAAGCTACAGGTCCCAATTCTAGATGATATAGAGGCTATGGCGCGGGTAGCGAGAGATGTATTAAGAGACAAATTTTTTAAAGCTGATATGGGCATCAGCGGAGCCAATTTTTTAATCGCAGAAACCGGGAGCTTGGTTATCATCACCAATGAAGGAAACGGCAGATTATGTACTTCTGCTCCCCGTGTACACGTCGGTATAACCGGAATGGAAAAGGTAATCCCATCATTACAAGATTTGGGATTATTCCTAAGATTATTGCCACGTTCTGCAACTGGACAGCATCTTACGAGTTACGTGAGCATTGTTAATGGTCCAAAAAGAGAAACGGACGAAGACGGCCCATCAGAGTTTCACCTAGTCCTAGTGGACAATGGACGATCCCGCATGCTCGCTGATCCGGAACTGCGAGAAGCGCTCTACTGCATCCGGTGTGGTGCATGTTTAAATATATGCCCTGTTTATCAAAAAGTGGGTGGGCACTCCTACGGGTGGGTTTATCCAGGACCAATTGGAGCAATCGTCTCTCCCACACTAGTTGGGCTTAAAAACGCCAGCGATCTACCCTTCGCGTCAAGTTTGTGCGGAGCATGCAAAGACGCATGTCCTATAAAGATCAATATCCCAAGGATGTTACTTCATCAACGCCATAAGTTATCCGAAAGTACTGATGTATCCGAGAGTAATGTCGGGCTTACCGGCCGTTTAGTAGCTAAATTATTGGGCCACATTCTACAGCATCCTAAACAGCTATCAATAACTCGATCAGTAATACGTTTAATACAACTGCCTTTGTCGAATAAGGGAACAATTAAGAAAAACAGTTTGCCGATTTTATCTCGGTGGACCAAAAACAGAGACATGAAAGTTATTGCACCAAAAAGCTTTAAATCTATTTGGCAAACGGAACTATACAAAGACAAAGACTGAACTATACTTATACAGCAATGCCCTTAGAGAAATAACTAATGACAGAAATACTGGGAACACCAAAAGATGATTTTCTCGCTTCGGTTAGGGAAGCATTGGGCAGATCAACACCATCAAACCCTTCACCTCCCTACTTCAGATTAGAAGAATCTCTAACAGATTTAGAAAAAATGGAACAGGATCTCAAAGAGCGGTTATTGGTCGACCATGATCAAAGGATCAATGCACTAGTTGAATCAGCTCGGGCAACGGCATGGAATGTTAATAGATTTCCTAATGTGGAAGAAGCTACGAGTTATATAGCAGATCTACTCACTGCATTAGGAGTGAAACACGCTGTCCGTTCTAATCAGCCAATATTCCACCAGATTCCCATAGACGAACTACTGAATGACCTTAGCGTAGAATCAACCGTTATAGATCAGATCGGAGCAGGTGGCCTTTCGCATCCTCAAGCACGTCAGAAAATGATTGACGCAGATATCGGCATAACTGGGTCAGATTACTGTGTAGTCGAAACAGGATCGGTTGTAATATTACCAAGAGCCGGATTGAGCCGGTTGGTATCGTTAGCACCTCCCATACATCTGGCTATAGTGAGGCCCCAAGAAATCGTAGACACTCTGGACGATATTTTCCTCCTTCGCCGGCTGGATTATCTACGAAACGGTGGGGATATGGGGAGTTATCTAAACTTCATATCAGGGCCTAGCAGAACAGCCGATATAGAACAAACGCTGGTGGTCGGTGTTCATGGACCTAAAGAAGTGCATATGGTAGTACTCGGGTAATTAAACTTACTTAACGGAGGCAGTTACAGATGCCAATGAGGGTTGGATTTACCCTTTTTCGTAAGGAAATGCTAGAACGAGAGCTGGCCGGAATCCAAGAACTCCTTCCTACTCTGGGCGTAGAGAAAGTGATTTTGACGGGAGACATGATCACTGAAGACTTCAGCCCTGATAGCAGCATAGATTTGATAGTTGTACACAAGACTGATGCCACTTTTGGAAGAAGAGCCGATTTCTTCTCTTATCATCTGGGAAGTTATGTCGCCGTTAACACACAGGTATACACTCCCGAAGAGTTCGAAGTATTACAATATACCTTGCCAGCTCTTAACGAAGCATGCCAAAAAGGAAGAGTGATTTTCGATGCCTGATTATAAATCAGAGGCAACACGTTGGTTAAGACAGGCGGAGCAAGATCTCATGGATGCGTCTTATAATAAGGATGGTGAGAGATTCAACATATCTTGTTTTCTTTGCCAACAGGCATCTGAAAAAGCCATTAAGGCGTTTCTATATCTCAAAGGAGCAGAAGATGTATGGGGACATTCTTTGATAGATCTTTGTGAAGATGCCAAAATCTTTGACATGTTTTTCGACACCATCAAAAGCGAAGCCCGCCAATTAGATAAATACTATGAACTGACTCGTTATCCAGAATTTTTACCGGGAGGTATATGCTCCGAAGCTTTCGATGTAAACGACGCCGATCGAGCATATGAACTATCCAGTTTCGTAGTAGGGTTCGTGAAAGAACGGATAATATGACCTGTATTAGCAGATTCCCGTCTACATGAAAAGAGTCCATTACAGGAAATGCCCTGCAGGTTGGCACCTTTAGCTAAGGCCGCATAGATCCTCCAAGCTTAATCAGCCGCATAGTACGATCTGCTGCAGCCTCCAACAACTCCTCTGTCCTAGACAGGCTCTGATCAAACGCCATAGGACGATCGGCTATACAAACTACAGCGGATATACCGTGCTTGTATAATTCTTCATAACCTTTGCCAAGACTTCCGGCTAATACGACAGTTGGAACATTATGAGCGGTTGCTTTCCTAGCAACCCCCATTGGAGCTTTATCATAGACTGTTGATGCGTCAGATTGTCCTTCCCCTGTAATAACTAAGTCGGCACCGTTAACATGTTTTTCAAACTCCAATACATCACAAACCATATCTATGCCAGATCTCAGTTCAGCATTGGCGAATGCTAACAAACCGGCCCCCAATCCCCCTGCAGCCCCTGATCCAGGTTTATCCGAGACATCCATACCTATATCTGACTTTATAATATCCGCTAAATGCATAAGAGCTGAATCTAGCCGGTTTATAATTTCTGTATTTGCACCTTTTTGAGGTCCATAAACTGCCGAAGCTCCAGTTGGTCCGCAAAGCGGGTTGGTAACATCGGTTGCACCTATGATTTCCGCAGACTTAAGCCCGGGGTGAATCGTGGCTAAATCAATGTGAGCTAGCTCCGATAACGCAGCACCGCCATCCGATACAGTTTTGCCATCGCGGTCCAGAAATTGGACTCCGAGAGCAGATGCCATCCCAGCACCGCCATCATTGGTGGCACTCCCGCCTAATCCTACTATGATCCTAGAATAACCCTTATCAAGGGCTTCTTTTATGATTTGCCCTGTACCTCTTGTCGTAGTATTCAGAGGATTTCGTCTTTTAGGTGGGACCAAAACAAGACCAGACGCCTGAGCCATTTCAATTACCGCCGTTTGACCATCTCCCATGACACCCCATTCGGCTTCAACAGCAAAACCTAAAGGGCCAGTGACAACGCTCTTAAATGTCTGTCCGCCAGTACTATCAATCAGAGCACTCAATGTTCCATCGCCTCCATCAGCTACCGGAACAAGCACTATCTCAGTAGTCGAATCACATATTAATACTCCCCGAGCAATAGCCCGAGCGGCAGCCATTGCAGATAGACTACCCTTAAAAGCTTGTGGTGCAATTACTACTTTCATTAGATACCATTATTATACAGACGGATCCAACCCGTGTATCTAAATATTTTTCTCTCTGTTAGAATTCGTTAGCGATAAAACAATTTGAAGCTGGATACCTATGGAGGAAATATGCCCTCTTCTGATGAATTGAAACGCATTGCATTTGAAGAGATTGATTCTCGGGCAGACGAAATTATTAATATATCTAAGACTATCCTTAATAATCCGGAGCCAGGTTTTAGAGAAATCAACACAGCCAAGTTAGTTTCGGAAAAGCTGGGGAATCTTGGAATACCATTCAGGGCCGGCCTAGCTATAACCGGAATTAGAGCTGACCTTTTATGTGGCAACCCCGGGCCTACCATGGCCATATTAGGAGAACTAGATTCACTGATAGTAAACGAACATCCATTTGCGAATCCGAGCACAGGTGCAGCTCATGCATGTGGCCATCATTGTCAAATAGGAATGCTACTGGGAGCCGCGATGGCATTGAATCAACCTAAGATTCTCGAAGCTCTAAGCGGCAGGATAGCTCTAATCGCAGTGCCAGCAGAAGAATATATAGAAATAGAATACAGGGATGAATTAAGAAAGCAAGGCCAATTAGAATTCCTTGGTGGCAAACCTGAGCTTATCAAGCTAGGAGAGTTTGATGATGTCGATCTAGCAATGATGGTGCATACCACCAGTACGCCAGAAGAGAAACAACTCTGTGTAAGTGGCACCAACAATGGAACCGTTGCAAAAAAAATCCAATTCATTGGGAAGGGTTCTCACGCTGGCGGTTCCCCACATCTAGGTATTAACGCACTTAACGCTGCAACTTTGGCATTAAGTGCCATCCATTTCAACAGAGAAACGTTTAAAGACACCGACACGATAAGAGTTCATCCCATAATCACCAAAGGTGGAGAAGCAGTCAGTGCCGTCCCCGCCGATGTACGTATGGAGACATTCGTTCGCGGTAAAACTCTAGAAGCAATCATGGACGCCAACGGGAAGGTAGATCGGGCGTTAAGAGCCGGTGCGATGGCCGTCGGAGCTTCGGTGAAAATCGAGACCATTCCCGGATACATGCCACTGAGCCAAGACAAAAACCTCTACGAGCTATTCACCCCGAACGCCGTTGATTTAGTAGGACAAGAAAACGTAGGCTCTGTCACGCACCGAACCGGGTCTACTGACATGGGTGACGTCAGCCAAATAATGCCGGCAATTCATCCTTACGTAGGGGGCGCTACCGGACTGGGACATGGAGCAACTTACGTTGTGGAAGATTATCAACTTTCAGTAATTACAGCTGCCAAATCCATCGTGGCTACAGTAATAGATGCGCTGGGAGACGGGGGTACTAAAGGCGGCAAAATAGTAGCGGAACATCGTCCGGAAATGACCCGACATGAATACTTGAGCCTAATGAGAAGCTTAGCCAAAGAAGATATGTTCGAGGCCAATTAATATGCCTGACAAAAAGGAACTCAAGAAACAAGCCTGTGCCACCATAGATGCCCACAAAGATGAACTAATCGGAATAGCCAAAGATATTTTAAATAATCCTGAGCCTGGCTTCAGCGAAATTAAAACCTCACGATTGGTCCAATCCAAGTTCGATCAACTGGGTATAACTCATAAAGACGGGCTTGCCATTACCGGAGTCAAAGGGCGCATACTAGGGGGAGGAGGGGAAGGGCCTAGAGTAGCGATCATCGGTGAGTTAGATTCGCTTATAGTGGATCAACATCCTCATGCGGACCCTGAAACTAGGGCAGCTCATGCCTGCGGTCACCATTGCCAAATAGGCATGATGCTGGGATCTACGTTAGCTCTGACTCAAGAGAGTGTCCTTTCTCAACTATCAGGGGAGATAATACCATTCGCTGTACCTGCCGAAGAATTTATAGAGGTTGGTAAACGCTTAGAACTACGAGAGCAAAACAAACTTGAATTTTTAGGTGGAAAGCAGGAATTAATCAAACTTGGAGCATTCGATGATGTGGACATCTCTGTGATGTGTCACACCGCTAGTGATATGGGTGATAGGACATTTGCCCTTGGCGGAACTAGTAACGGACACGTTGTGAAATACGTCAAATTTATAGGCAGAGGGGCTCACGCCGGTTCTGCTCCCCACCTCGGTATTAATGCTTTAAACGCTGCATCATTTGCGTTACAAGCAATCAACAGTAACAGAGAAACTTTCAAAGATGATGAAACGGTAAGAATTCATGGCATTATGAGTAAGGGTGGAGAGGCAGTAAACGCCGTACCAGCTGACGTTAGGCTGGAATGGCGTGTTAGATCAGGTACACCAAAAGCAGTTGTAGCAAATTCGGCCGTAGTCGACAGATGTTTTAAAGCCGGAGCATTAGCTGTGGGTGCCGATGTAAACATCACTAACATCCCTGGGTATCTACCAATGCGAAACGACCCCAGATTGCAAGAACTCTTCCAACAAAATGCATCCCAACTGATCGGCGAAAGCAAGGTATTAGTCATGCCCCCACGTAGCAACAGAGGTGGGTCAACAGATATGGGGGATCTGAGCCAATTAATGCCAGTTTGCCATCCATATACCTCCGGAGCTGTTGGAGCTGGGCACAGTAAAGATTACTTGGTAACTGACTATGAATCAGCAGTTATAACGCCGGCCAAAATCATGGCCATGGTGGTAGTCGATTTACTTGCAGATGACGGTATTAAGGGGCGCGAGATAATGTCGGAACATCGTCCGGCTATGAAAAAACCATATTACTTACAATTCCAACGAGAACGCGCTGAAGTAATAGAATACTCAGGGGCTTAATACGATGAACTTATNCCCAAAGCAATAATAAACGTGTTCNTCTTTAACATAGGTATCTAAACCNGACTGAAATCTCACAGCGGACTAAAACCTGATACTTAAGGTATCNCCCGCTCGCCACCTGAGNTCCCTGAATTTGGTGTCTTTAGGTGCTTCGAACACTAAAATACCATCAATCCCGAAATCTCTTGGTAAAGTGAAAGCCTCACTAGTCCCATCTTGATAAGTCTTATTCCACAGAAAGACCACTGACCTATCACCNGCTCTTCGGGCTGGTGCAGCGATCTCTTCTACTCTTTGGTTTACATTTATAGGAAAATATTTACCTTGGAAAAAATCTCGTAACTCGGCGGCCTGNCTGTCTATATTGACGATCGCGCTAGTAGCAGTATGATTTTCCACTTTAACTCGAAGAATGATTAATTCCAAATTATCTTCTGAAGGCATAATTCGGAAATAATTACGATCTGAGGACTCGCTAACGGTGGAATAAAGCAGTTCGGGAAGACGCTCTAGCTTCACAATATTTACATCTAGTGTCTTACCCCGATAATATTTCCCGAAGTTGGGTGATGTTTCCGTACAAGCCACCAGCCCGACCATGATCAGCAATACCCATATGTAAATTGGTTTTATGTTTCGCAAGTCGAACAATTTGTTGCTCCCATTAGATATATCCTATCATCTTATTAGAATTTACCTAAAGAAAAATAGTAATTGTCATCACAGATTATTCATGTTTGGTAGCAACCGTAATTCATCAACTAAATCAGTCAAAACGGGGACAAACCTATCAATTTCGTCTATGGTGTTGTCCTTGCCCAGAGACATCCTTAAACTTCCTCTAGCAAGGTCGGCAGTTTGCCCTAAAGCTAGAAGTACATGCGATGGCTCCAACGAACCACTACTACAAGCACTCCCACTGGATGCTGCTATCCCAGCAAGATCCAGGCCCATTAAAATTGATTCCCCTTCTATTCCTTCGAAAGAAAAATTTACGTTGTTTGGGAGACGCTCAGTGGCATGGCCATTCAAATAGGCAGAACTTATGTTATTTTGTATTCTCTCGATTATGATGTCTCTCATTCTCACACAATGCTTCGTAGTCTGGACGCGAGATTGGTCGGCCAATTCTAGCGCAACCGATAAGCCAACAATACCCGCAATATTTTCTGTCCCCGATCTTCTTTCTCGTTCTTGACCTCCACCCAAAATAAACGGCAAGTACGGAGTGCCACGCTTTATGTAAAGGACCCCTGTCCCCTTCGGTCCATAAAACTTGTGGCCAGAAAGACTCAACATATCAACCCCGAGTGTTCTAACATTTAAATCAAGGAACCCAGCCGCCTGCACTGCATCTGTATGCACTACTATCGTCCGACCCAATTCTGCAGATTTGCGGCTAACTTGTTCGGAAATTTCTGAGATCGGGTTAATGGTGCCGATCTCATTATTCGCATACATTATCGTTACTAACGTAGTCTGTTCTGTTATGGCTTCATAAACCGACTGGGGAGATATCATGCCATAGGAATCCACAGGAAGATATGTAACGTCATATCCTTGATTTTCCAAATACTGGCAGGGATGCAATACTGCATGATGCTCTACCGTGGAAGTAATAATATGGTTGCCTGTACCAGCTAATGCTAAGGAAGCTCCCTGAATAGCAGAGTTGTCGGCCTCAGTCCCACTCCCAGTAAACACCACTTCGCCAGATCTACAACCTAAAATGCTACTAACTCTATCTCTAGCACCATCCAGGGCTCTCCGTGCCTCTTGACCCACCATATGGACGCTGGATGGATTACCAAAATATTCTGTGAAGTATGGAAGCATTGCCTGTAAAACCCTTGGATCCATCGCGGTGGTCCCGGCGTGATCTAGATATATGGTATCAATATTTCTAGCATTTTTTGGCATTAGTATATTTTATCACAGCTCAGTAGAGTCCGAAGACGACAACTTGCGTTAGTAGTGTTAAACCAAACTAGTTGTCTGGCAAAGCTTAGGGCTGGAGAGTACAGTTGTAGTAAGTAGATAGAAATTCATCTACCCATGGAATATGCTATCAGCTTATAAACTAACTTGGCCGCTGTATAGCTGCAGGCGGATGGGCCTTCACGTGGAGCGAGTTCACAAACGTCAAATCCAACGATACGACGTTTTTCTGAAACTGATTTGATAAGGCCAACAACCTGATACCAATCCATTCCGCCAGGCTCAGGATTCCCGACTGACGCCATCAGGGAAGGATCAAAAACGTCAAGATCCACACTCACGTAGACAGTGTCATTTAACTTCTCGATCACATCACGAGCCAACGATTGAGAATCAGCGATAGGACACCCGAAAGTGGATATCGGGTTATACCCATCGTCACGACTTGCCAACCGTATGTAATCCCGCTCTTCCTCGCACATGCTCCTAAGACCAACGAAGACCACGGAACATGAATCATGTATCCTGCGACCTCCGGAAGCATGCCCCCACCGAGTTCCCATATATTCGTCTCTGAGATCACAATGCGCATCTAAATACAATACTGACAAATCTGGATAAACCGCTTTATGAGCCAAAACCGAACCGGCGGTAATAGAATGCTCACCCCCAATTACTCCCACCATTTTATTTGGCGCCAAAAAACGAGAGACGGCTTGTTGAACCCTTTCTACATTCAGTTCCGGACTACCTAAGTGTGGCTCTAAAACAGGAGCAGTATAAATACCTAATTCCGCAACATCTAAATCCATTTCCAGGTCATAATCTTCTAGAGCAGCCGAAGCTTCAATAATGGCCCCTGGACCTTCTCGAGATCCAGTGCGAAATGATGCTGTACTGTCATATGGCACCGGCAGAATTACAATGCCTGACGTTTCAATGTCGGATTGACCAGGCGGAAGCGCCAGGAAATTAGAAGGAGTAGTTGGTATCGAATTATCTGGATATTCAAACACGGGGAGTACTTATGCCCTCGCTGCTCAAAGTATTTCTTTGCAAATCAACTTCATTAAGCCCTTGTTTAGCATCAATCCACTCCAGACCACGGTCTAATAACCAAGTTTTAACATCAGCAAAACCAAAAAGGAGTTTAACTTCCTCCAAGGCCTGAAGATCATCAAAACCCTTACATGAGAAGATATCCACGTTAACATATTCCCTAATAGGGAATGTATGAATACTAATATGACTCTCGGCTATAATAACAAACCCTGAAACGCCAACATCATCAGGTTTATCTCCTACATAGTCGAGAACCTTTGGTTCAGTTATGGGGGTCATAGACAATTTGGCAGGGAATTGGTCCAGAAACCCTCTA
>PAMF01000066.1 GCA_002707185.1 Chloroflexota bacterium
AGCGATCATTTTGGATTATAGATAACTTTACGATTATATTATTAACAGACATATTATATCATCTGAATAGTCATATTATTACTCAGATCTACCTAATTTCGTCTGAGAATAGCCCAAGCATCATGTTATTGATCACAGCATCTCTATCCCGATTTGTTCTCTATATCGCCTACAAAATACCATAATTCACATTTATAGTCTCTATTACTACTAAAACAGCAATTGGTATTTAAAACCTATGTTGACATCCTGATTATTTTAAATTTGGTTACGTTAACCTTCAATTACTAGTATTCTGGTTAACAGTTCATATCTTAATCGTAATGTAGAGGTTAATCATGAGGCTTGATGGGAAAGTTGCCTTGATAACAGGGGGAGCTAAAGGTCAAGGCAGAGAAGAAGCGAAACTATTTGCCAAAGAAGGGGCTAAAATCGTCCTAGGAGACATATTAGATAACCTTGGGCAAGAGGTTGCAAAGGATATTCAAGATACAGGAGGAGAGGCTACATATGTACATCTTGATGTTACTAACGAAACCGACTGGAAATCCTCAATCAAAATAGTCCTACAAAAATACGGGCGCTTAGATATACTTGTGAATAATGCCGGAATTTTAATACGAAAAGGTATAGAAGATACAACCACCGAAGACTGGTCCAGAATCATGGACATAAACGCGAAAGGAGCATTTCTAGGTATCAAATCCGCTATACCTGTAATGCGCAAATCAGGAGGCGGATCGATTATCAACATATCATCAACAGCAGGTCTCGTAGCTAGCCCGAGTGGATCCGCTAGTTACACCGCTAGCAAAGGTGCAGTCAGATTACTTACAAAATCCACTGCTATTCAATATGCTCACGAGAACATTAGATGCAATTCCGTTCATCCCGGACCAATAGACACCGATATGATTC
This sequence comes from Chloroflexota bacterium, assembly GCA_002707185.1. The sequence continues at coordinate 919 of PAMF01000066.1, forward strand.
AGGATAGTATTACGGATCCAACTAAACTAACTGAAAGGATGGAGCGTTTGCCCATGGGCCGATTTGGCACGGCTGAAGAAGTGGCTTTCGGAGTGCTTTATCTAGCCTCAGATGAATCATCCTTCGTGACGGGGAGTGAACTCGTTATTGATGGAGGGCACACAGCACAATAAAGCCATATATCCCGAACATAGCAATATGGTCCTACTGCAGTCTTTAAAAGGGCTATATGCAAGAAACTAAGTTGGTTATGCGAGTAAGACAAGGCCCCATACCAGAGGAACATTTATTAATGACAAAAAAACTGCAGCGGAACCCATATCTTTTGCATTCTTAGACAGGACATTATTATCCATACCAATCCTATCTACAGTGGTTTCAATTGCAGAATTGATTAGTTCAACTATAAGTACCAACATTAGAACACTAATCATTAACGCAATTTCTAGACCACTTTGCCCTAACCAGATAGCTATAGGTATCAAGAGCGCACCTATGGCTATCTCGAGTACGAAGGAAACCTGGTTAGTAACAGCACTTTTTAACCCATCGACCGAATATATCAGACTATGAAATAATCTTTGTATGTCAAGAAATCTATTCATTCAAGACTCTCATAGTGACCGCTGAATCCCAAAAGTTTTATAGCTATTATCTAACCTGATCAGATTACTAATATGAAGAAAACCCTTTGAGAATAACTAATTAGTGGTATGAAATATCTGAATTAACAAGGGGTCCTGATGGTACTGTTCAGGACCCCTTGTTATCATCACAGACAGATAGATAGCCTAATACACCTTATTTTTTATCGGCAATCAAAAATTCAGCAACCCTCTCCCCTATCATCATAGTAGTGACATTAGTATTAGCTCTTATACAATCTGGCATTATCGAAGCATCAGCAACCTTTAATCCTTCTATACCGTGAACATTACCATACTGATCTACAACGGCCATAGCATCGGAAGCAGGCCCCATTTTGCATGTGCAAGATATATGTTGAGAAGTAGTTACTTCGCGTTTAATCCACTCATCCAAACTATCATTAGACTCTAGATCCGCATCAGTAGGATCAACTCGTTCTTCAATAATATCAGTGAAACTGTCATGTTCACCTAATTTGACGCAAAGTCTCACCATCTCTCTGAGGCGGTCCCTATCGAAGGGATCGGCTAAGTAATTATAGTCCAAAATCGGTTGAACATTCGGATCCGTCGATGCTAACTTAAGTTCTCCTGCTCCTGCTGCAAGGTAAATCCCACCAGTGATACGAATACCAAGAGGTTCCATACGGTTGCCTCCTTCATTAACTCGTCCAGTAGCGAAGGATTGCATACCAATTTTCATATCATTCCGGAGGTTTGAACCGTCTGCTGTGTAACGAAGGCTCACTTGCATCCGAGGAGCTAGGCCATCTAACGAGAATCCCTCTCTTGTTTTCCAGGTAACCCATACACCTGGATGATCTCTTAGATTTTGTCCCACTCCAGGCAAGTCCGCTATGACCTTAATCCCAAGACTGTCTAAATGTTCGCGCGGACCTATGCCCGACAACATCAAAATCTGAGGAGAACCGATCGCTCCTCCACTTAGAATAATCTGGTCACCTTGAACTACAAATGTTTCTCCTCCGCTCTCTACTTGTACTCCAGTTGCCCTATTTCCTTCGAAAAGTATTTTATGAACGGTGCAGTTCGGCCTCAATGTCAAATTAAGGCGATTTCTTGCAGGATCTAAATATCCTAATGCGGTACTCCAACGAATCCCATTAGGGTTGTTAAAAGGAGTCGGGCCAACACCTGTTGAATCTGGGTCATTATGATCTTCACAATCTGGAAACCCCGCCTCTTTACAGGCATCGTAGAAAGCCACTTGCGCCGGAAGCCAGTCATCCCGCTTGAAACGACGCGCAATAATGGGCCCGTCACTACCGTGATAATCGTCATGAAAATCAGTATCGGTTTCTAGTTTACGAAAGAATGGCAAGCATTTTTCATAAGTCCACTCTCCATTACCTTCCTCAGCCCAACTATCATAATCTTCAGGGACTCCTCTCAAGAATACTTGACCGTTTATGGCGCTCGAGCCTCCGGTAACTTTGCCCCTAGGCACCATCATCTCACGAGCACTGTCAGTAGCTCTACCATTAAACTGCCAGTTGTGATCGCTAGTCATCACGTCGGCCTCTGTAGCGAAACCAAATTTGACTTCTTCGGGTAATTGTTCAAAATCAGGGTAATCCGGACCTGCCTCCAATAGCAAAACATGTTTGTTTGGGTCTTCGGTTAATCTAGTGGCAATTATTGATCCTGCAGAACCAGAACCAATTACGATAGCATCATATTTCATACTAATTCCTTTAAGACTCCCGTATAATTTTGGCTCAGACCGATAACAAAACGTCAATGTTATTATAATTCAAATTACAGGGATATAAAGACCAACCTTATGATTGCTGATGAAAGGCATAACAATCTTGGTTTGAAGATCACCATCTACCAATCATGCACAACTTGATAAGCACGATTTTACTGTATAAAATATTACTCGAATCATCGTAAACTAATCATATTTCTTTAAATTATCGTTGGAATTAGAAGCGATAAGCGATAGAGGAGAACCATCATGACCAATTCTCCATACCAAACTTTGGTAATAAGCGAAGAGTCAATCGAACAAGTTGACGCTATAGTCATTGGTGCAGGGGTAACCGGTTTATACGCCATATACAGACTCCGTGAACTAGGGCTTACTGTACAGGCTTTTGAAGATGCCAGTGGGGTAGGGGGAACATGGTTCTGGAACAGGTATCCTGGATGTAGGTTTGATTCTGAAAGCTATACCTACGGCTACTCTTTCTCAGAAGAACTACTTCAAGAATGGGATTGGAAAGAATACTATTCCGGCCAACCAGAAAACGAACGGTATCTTAATTACGTGGCTGATAAGTTCAATCTCAGACCTCATATCAGATTGAACTCTCGAGTTATTTCCGCAACATTTGATGAGTCTACCAACAAGTGGGAAGTCTTATTACAGGATGGTCACAAGGCACGCGGCCAATTCCTGATCACAGCTATTGGCATTCTATCTGCTGGATATGTACCCGACTTCGAAGGGATTCACAGTTTCAAAGGCGAGTGGTGCCACACTGGTAGATGGCCAGCTGATGGTATGGACTTGGCAGGCAAACGAGTTGGTGTGATTGGAACGGGAGCGTCTGGTGTCCAGCTCATCACCGAAATAGCCAAGGAAGTAGGTACTCTTACCGTATTTCAACGCACCGCAAATTACTGTGCACCTCTACGGAATGGGCCGATTGATGATAAGACCCAACAGCAGATAAAAGCCAACTACCCAGAAATCTTTAAGCAATGCAGTGAAACGGCCGGTTCATTCATCCACAAGTTTGATCCCAGGTCCGCTATGGAAGTTTCTTCAGAAGAACGTATGGAACAATACGAAAAATTGTGGGCCGAGCCAGGTTTTAAAAAATGGCTCTCTAACTTCTATGACGTCATGATACCCGGTGAAGCTAATGAAGATTACGCTGCATTCGTTCGTAACAAGATCCGTGAACGGGTCAATGATCCAGCGGTAGCGGAGATGCTCACTCCAAAAAACCATATGTTCGGCTCTAAACGCCTGCCATGTGAAAGTGGTTACTACGAAGTGTTTAACGAGGCCAATGTACTCCTTGTAGACGTCCGTGAATCCCCCATTGAACGCATCACCGCTAAAGGGGTTAAAACGAAAGATGCAGAATATGAATTGGATGTCATCATCTATGCCACCGGATACGATGCTGTTACCGGATCGTTAAACAAAATCGATATTCACGGCATTGGCGGTAAATCTTTGAAAGAAAAATTCGCCGGCGGCCCCAGAACCTACATGGGTATCTCAAGTTCAGGCTTCCCTAACCTGTTCACTGTCAATGCGGCATCAGTAGGAAATTTCGTGAGAGCTGCTGAACCGCTGGTAGACTGGGTTAGCCAGGCTTGTTCTTATGTAAAGAGGAACGAGTTTATGACCATCTCAGCTACTCTTGAAGCTGAAGAGGAGTGGACCAAACACGTTAACGAGGACGGTGCAAATATCCTCAGAAGCCAGGCAGATTCCTGGTTCGTCGGGGCTAATATACCCGGCAAGGCCCGAGTACTTCTCACCAGTCCCGATACAGCTCCTGTCATGCGTGCCAAAAGGGCTGAAGTGGCCGAAAATGGCTATGAGGGATTTGAACTTCACTAACGTTCTGAAGTTGGAGACTTGTTAAATTCACTGCCTTACAAGAAATTAACCTGGCGTTAATGTTCTGAATTCTGGCATGACTTCTTTTGCGAACAAATTCATGGATTTTTCCCAACTAGCTTGACTGTCGATATTGTCATAAACCAGAGACAATAGGGTACCGAACCCACCGCACATTTTATACAAATTAAAAATCTTTTCCTTGACAGTATCGGGGGATCCGATTAGCCAAACGTTATCGGCCATATATTCAGGAGTAACGGCTGCGTCGGGTACATTAGAGTCATGTTTGATTACATGTATCATTCCGAAATTATCAAAGAGCGGCAATAGATATTCCCCCCAGACTCTCCCTAACATGCCATTTAAAGCCGCGTCATAAGCTTCATCATCTGAATCAGCCACCCATACATCCCTTGTAATTCTCCAATCTAACCGACTTGGATTTCTACCAGTCCGTGACGCTCCTTCCAAAATAGCATCCCAATGACTTATGACATATTCTTCATTAAATGCCAGGCTCATCGGAATGAAACCTCGTTCTCCCGCTATTTTTAACGTTTCAGACCCCACACTTACAGAGGCTACTCCGATAGGTGGATGCGGTTTCTGAAGTGGTTTAATAAAATGCTTGAGGGATAGCTGTGGATCAGGATGATTTACATTCCAAAACTTACCCTTATGCTGGAACGGTTCTTCACTTGCCCAGAGTTTCAGAATTATATCAATAGACTCCTCGGTCATTTCGCGGTGTTGCCCATTGGTACCATCAACATCAAACATTGAATAATCAGTAGGCAACCCTCCCGCTCCTATCCCAAACATAAATCTTCCTTGTGCCAGATGGTCCAGATATGCAACTCGGCAAGCTAGTTCAGCAGGATGGTGATATGGCAGCAGATGAACTCCCGAACATAGTTTGATGTTCTTAGTTACCATCAAGGCTTGCGCTATCATAAGGTCAGGAGACGGGATAGGTTCCCAAGGTGCAGTGTAATGCTCACCGATCCACGCCTCAGAAAAACCAAGATTATCAGCTAAAGATAAACATTCGAGATCCCATTTATGGGCTTCAAACATTTCACGTTCCGGAGGATGAGATGGCATCATGAATAATCCGTAATTCATTACTCTCTCCTAGTTAAGCTATCCTAAAGTTCCAGTTTCTCAGCGTTCTTTATGGCAGCTCTAAGAACCCGATCTAAATAACTACCTTCGCTGTAATCCGCAGCGGCCATTAAATGTGTCCTACCAACTATCATATTACGTTCGATCTCCCCCACATCTGAATCATATATTGCAATCGTCAATCCTCCTCCTCGCCTTACAACCTCGAATGCCGGCACATCCGTAGCCCCATCTGCTAAATAGATTAAATTCGCCCAGGGAATGAGATCATCGCGAGGTTCGACTAAATTAACCTGATATTCATTCTCATGCTCCAACAACTGTCTCTTGATCAAATACAACTTTTCCACTTTACTAGCAGATGTAACGATCTGCATAGGAAAAGAGATAGTTCCCTCATCATTTTCACCATATCTGCACCCCCAGCAACGGGTCAAATACGGTCCTAATCTTGACCCGTCAACCATTTCCTGGAGTCCAGCAGTTATTACGTAAATCTCCAAAGCAAACCCTCGGTCATAGGCTTCTACTTTGAGCCGGTCCAATATTTCGGGAAACCCTGGGTAGAATTTCAGATCAGATCCAATCTCCCTCAACTCATTATTAGTCAACTTGATACCTTTATGTGTAGAAAAATCGCAGAGAGCTTTCAAATACGAAAGTTCTCTGTCATATCCTTGCTCTGCTAATGTTTCAGTGTATTCCCAGAACTGGTCTTCATTTATTCCCTTGGAATCAAAAATCAAGGACAACATCACATTGGGAGAAACAGTACCATCAAAATCAAAAACCAGCGCGATTTTATTTTCCATACTAATCAAACCAATACAGTTCTGAATTAATCCTTGAAATACCCTCGTAATATGTAATCTTCAGCTAGGAGGTCTAAATTATTCCAGCTTATAGATGAGGCAGCTACTGACATTATATGAAGTTAACCGTCAATTTGTTAATACATAACCACAGAGATTCGCATTTTTGGAATACCTACGGCGCATACGCATGCATCATATGGAGCCAATGTCAGTAGCCCAAAAGTCATTTTTTAGATATCCTATATATGAGAAATATACACCGATGACGTTTTCTCTCGTGAAATTAACTCGGAGACCACAAGTTAAATAAAGGAGCACCTATTTATGACAACCGTTGGCAGTGGGAAATACACGTACGAACTTGTCGAAAGCTGGGCTAAGTTACCAGCCGGTGAAACATTCGGCATGGTGAGTGCAGTAGCGACGGATTCACAGCACAGGGTATATGGGTTTCAACGAAAAGACCCACCCATAATAATTTTCAATCGTGATGGCAGTTTCGCCGGATCCTGGGGGCTAAATGCAATAGCGAATCCTCACGGAATATTTATTCATGACGACATAGTCTATATAACGGATCGAGAAGATTCCGTCTGTCTTAAATACACGTTAGACGGAAAGCCTCTACAAGTTATCGGAGACAGAGGAGTTCATTCTGACACAGGATGTGAAGTACCAGGCACGCTAGTCCCTAGAGCTGCAGGTCCTTTCAACTATCCTACAGAATTAGTTCCATCGCCTTCTGGTGACTTATATGTATCTGATGGGTATAGGAACGCGCGAGTGCACCGTTTTAGCTCGGACGGCCAGTTGAAGTCCTCGTGGGGACAACCCGGCAAAGGCGGCCCCAATGAATTCCACCTAGTTCATAGCATGATGGTTGGCGCTGACGGATTATTGTACGTATGCGACCGAGAAAACAATCGGATACAAATCTTTGACCAAGACGGCAAATATATTGAGATGTGGACCGATTTGTTACGACCTATGGACATATCCCAAGATGCCGATGGCACATTCTGCATAAGCGAAGGTGGGAACGATGCCCGCCAGGGATTCACTACTGACACAGATTCGCGAATCAGCTTGATGGACAGTAAAGGAACCCTTCTGGCCCGATGGGTGATACGTGGAGGACATGGGAGTTGGATGGATCATCACGGTGACATATACGTAGGAGTCCCTGACGGTGTGGGTATAGATAAATACGTAAAAAAGAGCTAATCTATTTATCAAGTTGGAAAAAAAATGAGTGGCAGGAATTCCTGCCACTCATTTTTTTGACCAACATTTAGTATTAATTACATACTTTACCGCTGCCTGACATATTTATCTACACTTTGCTCTATGGTTAACCCTAAATAAATATCTCCATTAGCATCCACTTCCAGCCCATGAGCGTGTCGTATTGGCCACCTTTCAAGAACCGTACCATCGGCATCCCAAATACTCACATGTGAATCTCCAGATTCATCTGCTTGTTCAGCAATATAAAATATACCTTCGGAATCTCGGACAATATTGTCCGGCCCGCCCATTCCAGTCCACATAGTTATAAACTCCCCTTCAGGTGAAAATATCTGTACCCGACGATTAGCTCGGTCACATACATACACTTTCCCATCGGGATCCACCAAAAGACTGTGGACTAAATGGAATTCACCCGGGGAATCTTTTCCGGGTTGGCCCCAAGAATGTATCAAACGCCCTTCACTACTAAATCTATGGACACGGGCATTCCTATATCCATCCGATATGTATATGTCCCCAGAAGGACTAGTGGACATTTCAGTACAATAGTTAAACGGTCCAGCTGCTCTGGGACATAAATCACCCGGATTTTCACATCCCGTATCTGAGAATACACCGCGTTCACCAATCACCTGGATAGGCTTGCCCTCCAACGTAAATTTGACCGCTACATGATCAGATCGATCAGTAATATAAACTTCGTCGTCCACTATATTAATCCCGTGGGGGTCGGTTATGGCCCCTATACCCCAGCAATTGAGATAGTTCCCGTCCCTATCAAAAACCATGACGGGGGGGTCCTGCCGTTGGAAAGCATATACCCGATGTTGAGAATCGGTCGCAACAGAACTTACTACCCCTAGAGATTGCCCTGTTGGCAACTTAGGCCAATCTTGAATTAGTTCATAGGTATAATCCCCTGATCCAACTATAGTCATATATTATCCATCCTTCTCTATGATATTGGTTTAAAAACTGGCGTATACATTTATATTATCGGCCACACGGAAGGAAAACTAATACCAGTCCGAGACAGCAAATGCTCCCCCACTTCCTGGACCTTCTGAATTATTTCCCACACGTCCGCATAGACAGGATTGTAATTTTCAATAACCACGCGGCCATCCACTATCACGGTATGTACACTCCGACCATCTGCATTGTAAACCAGATTGTTGATTGGGTTAAACATAGTCCGCCATTCTGGTCGTTTGGTGTCGAATAATACAATGTCTGCCTTTTTGCCTATTTCTATAGATCCGATCTCATTCGATAGACCTAATGCCTCCGCTCCATTGATAGTAGCCATTTCAAGGGCGGTCTCTGGAGGTATAAGATCGACGTCCTCCCGACTATCTTTATATAAAACCGCGGCCAAATACATAGACCTCATGGTCTCAACTAGATTAGAGTTATTACCTGCATCGGTTCCTAAACAAACCGTCAATCCTTGGGTCAGCATTTCAGGCAAAAGGCCAGATCGAGTCATGCCAAATCCAGATTTAATAGCTGCAGTAGGACATACAACTACTTTAGATCCGCTTTCAGCCAGACAGACTACCTCGGATTCGTCTAAACCCAAACCGTGAGACAATAAAACGTTTGTACCAAGAATGCCGTTATTCCTTAACATATGACTGGGTCTAAGGCCAGTGCTGGCTTGGCAATCGGTGACATAGCGCAAACTATTATTGAAATGCAAGGTTAGACCTGTATCGTGCTCATCGGCTATATCCTTAGCCAATCTTAAAAGCGGGATACTAGCAAATTCCGGAGAGAATGGCATAGCCCAAGCCCTGACACGGCCATCCAACTCATGATCGTATGTTTCAATGGTATCCCTGATCAATATCGACGCGTCCCTAGTAGAAGTTACAGGCAAATTTAAAGGGTTCGGCTTATCGACAACTTGGGCACCTACGACCACCCTGCAGCCCGATTGTTCGTAAGCACTTAAGCATGCGTCAAGGTATTTAGTACTGCCAGGATCTAGAAAGCAAGTAGTTCCATATTTTAAAAGTTCTGTTATCGCTAATAAAGAAGTCCAATATTCCTCCAAGGGAGTCATAGCACTTTGCAAACTGAATACGTTGGGCAGATATTCGGAGCCTAATCCATCAGGAAATATACCCCTAGTAGCATGAGCATAACTGGCGTGTAAGTGCCCATTAACAAATCCAGGGGTAATTACCATTTCAGACGCATCAATAGCTTGGTCCGCATCCCAGTCTATTGACGCGTCCGTTTTGCCTACTTTTACGATCCTATCATTCTCTATTAAAACAGCTCCGTCTTTAATAATGCGACGTTCCGAATCCATAGTAACCACAAACTTCGCTTTTGTTATTTTTATGCTGCGTTTCATTTTATTTATTATAATGGAGCCGAATTAGGATAGTGTGTCTTTGCGATAGATCAAGATCACGCCATAGTATCAATTGACACAATATCCCGTCTATCCTAGAGTATTTCNNTAGAGTCAACCTACCCTCGCTGTGCAAATAAACTCATTTCCGGACCGGTCAAAGGTGAGATTTTAGTTGGAAANCTCCATTGTAATTCGTCAGGCAACCCATTTGGATATATCTACTATAGTTGTATTTAACATCGCAATGGCATCAGAAACTGAAGGTAAAACACTGGACCCTACAACCCTGCAACAGGGTGTTTCAGAAGTACTAAGCAACCCAGCGAAAGGATTTTACCTGCTAGCAGTTNTCTCAGAAACTGTAGTGGGACAGTTAATGATAACCTCCGAATGGAGCGATTGGAGGAATGGGTATTTTTGGTGGATACAAAGCGTTTATGTTAAGCAGGATCATAGGAAACGCGGTNTNTACAAAGCATTAAATGAAGAGGTCTTAAATTCAGCTAGACTNAACGGCAACGTTTGTGGAATACGGCTTTACGTAGATAAAGACAATACCGCCGCACAGCAAGTCTATCGCAATTTAGGCATGTCTGAATCTAACTACGATATGTACGAAATCGAACTCGGTCAATAGAACATGGCTAACTCACCCACAGAATACGAATTGGTGGCACAAGGACAATTTTTTTCCCAACAGGGCTTGTTGGATAAAGCTATAGAGTGTTTTGATAGAGCAATCGTTGAGAACAGTAATTTTGCCGCGGCTTATTATTACAGGGGCATGACATACAGGAACCTCGGCGACTTAACGCAAGCGATTAATGACTACAGCACAGCTATAACAGTAGAGCCTGATTATCCGGTAGCGTTCTACGCTAGAGGCGTAATTTACAGATATCAGGGAGAATTTGATAAGGCGATCGCAGATTACGACCACGCTATAACATTAGAACCGGAGGATGGTGATTTTTTTTACGCNCGTGGTGTGGCGCACGCATCCCTTAAACACTACGAATTAGCGATAAATGATTTTCTAGACTCCATCAGACTAAATCCGAACCTATCTAATGCTTTTTACAACTTGGGGATCGCCAACAGGGATTTAGGTAGAATAATAGAAGCGACGGGATATTACTCCCAGGCCATTAACTTAAGACCTAATGATGCGGACTACAGATACGCTAGAGGCAATGTTCTGAGTGATCAAGGAGAGCATCAAGCCGCACTAGAAGACTATAATGAAGCNATCCAATTGGTCCCAACCTTCGCAAATGCATATTACAACCGNGGCATAGCATTCCGTAACTTGGCATTACCCGAACAAGCAGTTAAAGATTTTGACCAAGTGTTGGAACTAGCACCAGTTTTCGCCAATTTGTATAGAAATCGGGGAGGTGCATTATTCGATTTAGGCAATAATGAGGAAGCTATCTCGGATTTTAGCAAAGCATTAACTCTCGACTCTTCAATAGCGGAAATCTACGTNGCGCGAGGGANAGCTTATGCCAAGACTGGGGATTCGACGTTAGCAATGGAAGACTGCNATAAATCAATATCCCTAGATCCAAACTATAGCCAAGCCTACCGATTACGAGGAGAAATATATCTTACAATGGGTAGTATTCCATCGAGCGAAGCAGACATCACCAAAGCAGATTGGTTGGACAATCAGCAAGAAGGACAAGTTGACTAATATACCTCAACCGCTAGAGCCTACACCCCATGAATCCTATGCCTTATTTTATGAGACTGTTAATATCGGCGAACAATTGGGGCATCTAGAATATCGGGTCACAGAGGAAATGCTACACAAGTACTGCTCGACCGTTGAGTACTGGCAATCCGGTTATGTCAATTTGGCAATTAGAGAGTTTCACCAAGTATTGAGCAATAAATACGGCCATATCAATTTAACCAGTTGTAGCAGAAATGATTATTACTACCGTCCTCCAATCATTGACCGAAGAGTCCAGGTAAGTGGGTGGATCAGGGATAAATACATATCTGACGGAATTCAATATTTAGTGGTTGGAACGCTAGCTATTGACGACATCGGGACCGAAATTTTAAAAACCCAGGAAACATTCAGCCTAGGCATAAATCCACCTCNTCATCAATNTATTGCCGATGTGGAGTCCCAACCCATTCAACAATTGCCTGCTTTAGAAAAAAGAATCGAGAAACACACGTGGAACCTATTTAAGCATTTCAACAGAGAATTTGAAATAGGCGACTTAGAACCTATGACGGAACAGGAAACCGGAAATTTGTTAGCGTTTNCATACGCCCACGAGCTGCTTACCGAGACGTACGGAATGAATTTCTTGAAAGGCGGACTTTTAAACGTAGTATTTTGCAATTCATTGTTGCCGGATCAGACTTGCACTATTAGCGCCGAAGTAAACAGAATATCAGAANTTTCGGAACGAACAAGAACTGATTTGAAAATCTTGGTAAAAAGGCAAGACGATGTCCTAGCAGCATCAGGCAAAGCAACTATTTTAATACCCAGCCCAATTACATGAGGATTAATATTTTGGAAAACTTCAGTGACGAACTCAGAATAGCTGCAGCACCGATATGGGAAAAGATTTTTAAACACCCATTTCTTGTAGCGATTAAAAACGGTAGTTTACCTATAGAAACTTTTAGATACTATTTAACTCAGGATTATCTATACTTAGAAGGATTTGCTCGCACAGTGGCCATGGCGTTAGCTAAAGCACCAGATTCTGAAACTCTAGAAGAACTGTCTCACAGAGTATTAACTCCAGTCGAAAGACCACTGCACCACAAATTACTAGCAGAAGCCGAAGTTACGTTAACCAGCATATACGAAGCCGGCCCTTCTCCCACAAATACAGCTTATGTCAACCACATGATTAAGACAGCTTCGCTATACGGCCTGGGGCCGACCGCTGCTGCTTTGCTCCCATGTCCCTGGACATACCACCTTCTAAAAGATGAAGTTGGAGCTTCTGACCATCCACTTTACAGTCAGTGGACCGAATTTTATGTCGCCGGATTTCTAGAAAATTCCGTTGCAGCCTGGAGAAAATTCGTAGATCAGGCCGCTTTGACTGCTGGACCCGGCGAATTAAATGACATGAGACGGGCTTTCATAACTAGCAGCCAGTATGAATACATGTTCTGGGAGGCCGCATTGTCCAGAGAATCATGGCCGATTAACGTTAGATAAAATACGAAGGCTTCCTACCCATTCCTTGTATAACAAGGATAGTTATAGCCACCTTTAATGACACAGAGGATAATATGCCAACAGCACATGTGAATGGCACAGGAATATATTACGAGTCTCACGGATATGAAACCAACCCATCTATAGTTTTCGCCCATGGTCGCGGAGGTAATACCCTAAGTTGGTGGCAGCAAGTAAGCTTTTTCTCAGCCAGATATCGTTGTATTACATTCGACCACCGTGGATGGGGGAAATCACCTACCTCAGATTTCTCTAAATACAGGGAGTATTTCGCAGACGATCTGGCAGCATTACTCGATAATTTAGGGATATACCAGACTTTTCTGGTAGCTCAATCAATGGGAGGATTCAGTTGTCTAGAATTCGCTCTGAATCACCCAAAACGTACGTCTGGTTTAGTGTTAGCAGATACCACTGGTGGTATATCTACTGTAGAAACACTATCCGAACTACTGAAAACAAATCCGCCTCCAGATGGACCTAACAGATCTTTATCCCAAAGTTTCATCAAGGATAATCCAGACAAATCATTCCTTTACGAACAGATTAATGACCTAAATCCACCTCGCGAAGATGACGGGATCGTATCTGGGTTCAGACAAGATGATGGCCCAAATGTTGAATCATTTTTTGGCTGGGATATACCTACTTTACTAATCGTTGGAGAAGAAGATGTGATATTCCCTCCAACGGTTATAGCAGAAGTTAAAAAGGCGATACCAGGATCACGTATGGAGATAATAAAAGGGGCCGCCCACTCGGCTCATTTCGAACAGCCGTTGATATTTAACAAACTGGTTGATGAAATGTTCTCGGGTGTAATCAATAAACGAATCCTGAGTGGTTCAAAAGAATAAGACCAAATACCTGGAATTATAAGACCCAATCTACAAGAGAGATTGGGTCTTATAATTCCAGGTATTTGGTCTTATTCTTTTGAACCACTCAGGATTCGTTTATTGATTACACCCG
>PAMF01000075.1 GCA_002707185.1 Chloroflexota bacterium
CATTGAATTAAGTGATGTAGTGAAAACGTCAGAAAGAGAGGATCTGCTTTTTAAAGGACAGTTACCATCAGCGGTGTCACCAATTCAATTTCGGGAGGTGATTGGTGCCAATAAGTACAAAGCTTATCTGAATTACTGGTATGGCGTCATTGTAGAAGAGGCATTACAGTTGGCTGTTGAAGAAGAGGTTCGCAAATCATATGCTAGCAAGGGGTATCTAGATAATGACTCTTTTGTTGAAGAAGGCTTTTTTATCCTTTATGGTAAGAATTACTCGGATCTAATACAGGAATTTCGGAGAGAGTTTAAATTAACTCGTCGTAAAAAAATGTCATTAACAGATCTTAAAGAATTCACTTATTGGCTCTTTAAGATGCGTCTAAACAAATGGGATCCTGCGCGTGTCGCTAGCGATACTCGGAAAGGAATAAATACCTTACGTCAACTCAACCAGCTAGAGGATGCCTCTTGACCCGAGATCTAAATAGGAATGATGTGGGTTTGGAGGGATAATCTATGGCGGGCACATTGAATTTAAGCTTTAGTTGTGTTGCGCACAAATTTATCAGACTTATAAAATCCATACAATCGGAATGGCTACTTATGCAATCGAGGAGAGAGATATGAGTGATCCTGAAGTCCGTATGGGAGATCTTTCCCTGGAAGATTATAGTCCTAAAATTTATCACCCTAATCAGCTTATCGAAGGCGAGCTGATTAGGGTGGATGAGGACGGTCTGATAATCAATGTTGGGCTGAAAACTGAAGGCATTGTCCTACCTCAGGAAATGCGGTTGTTAAAATCGAATGATTTGAATCCCCTAAGGCCGGGAGATACTATCCCTGTGGTTTTTTTATCTGGTGGTGGGGCGGATGGTCTGGTTCAGCTCTCTTATGATCATGGTCAACGAAAACGGAGTTGGCAGCAAGCGTCTGATAAGTTTGCTGAGGGAGAAACTATCATCGCTAAGATTATTGAATTCAACAGGGGGGGAGCAGAGGTAGATTATGAAGGTATCCGCGGCTTTGTCCCGTTGTCACATCTTAAGCCTCTAGCAGGCGATCTCGACTTAGAGGCAAGAATTGGGGATTCTACGCCATTTAATATCTTGGAATTGGATGAGTCCTCTGACCGGCTTGTGTTGTCTGAGCGAGCTATCTGGAGAGCACAAAAAGATGAAGAGAAAAGAAATTACATCGATGATCTAGAGCCAGGATCCCTAGTGTCGGGAGTTGTAACTTCAATAAGAGGGTTTGGAGCGTTCGTTGATCTTGGGCCGGCTGACGGATTGATCCCGATATCTGAAATATCCTGGTCCGTTTTGAATTCAGCTGATGAGGCGGTTAGCACAGGTGATACGATCGATGTCCTTGTGTTGAACGTAGACCATGCTAAACAGAAAATAACGCTTAGTCTTAAGAGAACTATGCCAGAGCCTTGGCAGACCGTACATGAAAGATACTTAGAAGGCCAGATAGTTGAGGGGAAAGTAACCAGATTGGTCGAATTTGGCGCTTTTGTTAAAGTTGAAGAATGGGTAGAAGGACTGATCCATATGTCAGAATTGTCGAATCGGCAAATCAAAAACGCTAAAGAATGTGTATATGTGGGGCAAAATGTCAGAGTGATGATTATTGCTATAGATCAACATAAAAGAAGAATGAGCCTTAGCTATAAAAAAGCATATGGGATGTAAGATAGATTATGCATTGGGTAGGCATCGTATAATCACAAATGATCACCGAAAATCAGAATCAAGGTAGAGAGATAATGACATCCAATCCAGCTGCAAATATGCCAAGCACTTATGATGCATCAGAGGTTGAACGAAAGATATACGATAAATGGCTAAGCCAGAATTATTTTAGTCCTTCGGCCGGGTCGGATGATCCCAGCTATTGTATTATCATGCCACCTCCCAACGTGACCGGCGAATTACATCTTGGGCATGCTTTGGAAAAATCACTAGAGGACGCCCTTATTCGTTGGCGCCGAATGCGAGGCCGTAATACTCTCTGGTTGCCTGGAACCGATCATGCAGGGATAGCTACTCAATGGGCGGTTGAACGTGAGCTAGCGGCCGAGGGGAGGAACCGACACGAACTGGGTAGGGACAAGTTTGTAGAGTTAGTCTGGGAACACGTTAAGAAATATGGGGGGATAATCCACGAACAATCGCGTCGGTTGGGTATATCTGCTGATTGGGACCGGCATAAGTTTACGCTGGATGAAGGTCCAAGTAAAGCTGTACGGACAACCTTTGTGAATCTATATAACAAAGGACGTATTTACCGTCACGAACGTATTATAAATTGGTGTCCGAGGTGCGCGACTGCTTTATCTGATCTTGAAGTTAATTATCAAGACCAAGATGACAAATTGTTCTTTATCAAATATAAGTTGGTTTGTCAGTCAGAAGCTTATATAACCGTAGCGACGACTAGACCGGAAACTATGTTAGGAGATACGGCCGTAGCTGTTAATCCAAATGATTTGCGATACCAACATCTAGTGGGACAGCAAGTATTATTGCCAATTGTTGGACGGTTCATTCCAGTTGTGGGTGATGACTCTATACAGGAAGATTTTGGAACTGGGGCCTTAAAGGTGACGCCGGCTCATGATCCTGTTGACTTTGAAATTGGACAGCGCCATAACCTGGAAAGTGTATCCGTGATCGGTTTGGATGGCTGCATGAACTCTAATGCTGGAGAATACTTGGGAGTTGATAGATTCGAGGCTAGAAGAGCTATACTCGAAGAATTAGAGACATTAGGCCTGCTGGAAACTGTACAAGATCTAAATCACGCCGTTGGTCATTGTCAACGATGTGATTCAGTCGTAGAACCGTTAGTTAGCTTACAGTGGTTTCTCAATGTTGGTAAGCATGACGACCCCAATAGTATCGCTGGAAAAGCCTATGATGCGGTTAAAAATGGGGAAATAAAAATAGTTCCGGAGCGATTTAGTCGTGTTTATTTGAACTGGTTAGAAAACATCAGGGATTGGTGTATCAGTCGACAATTATGGTGGGGGCACCGGATACCTGTTTGGTATTGTGGCGATTGTAGTTATATCAATGCAGCAGTTGACCCTGTAGATGAGTGTTCAAATTGTGGATCAAAGAATTTGCATCAGGATCAGGATGTTTTAGATACTTGGTTCAGTTCGGGCCTGTGGCCGCATTCTACTTTAGGTTGGCCTGATGAAACTGAGGACTTTAAAAGATTTTATCCTACTGCAGTCTTGGAATGTGGTTACGATATCCTGTTTTTTTGGGTGGCCCGAATGATTATGATGGGCTTAGAAAATACGGGGCAAGTGCCTTTTCGAACAGTATTTTTACATGGCCTTATACGCGACGCGAATGGAGCGAAAATGAGCAAAACCAGAGGAAACACCATGGATCCTCTGGAGTTAGTTGATCGTTATGGTACAGATGCTCTTCGTTTTGCATTAACTACTGGGACGGGTCCGGGTAATGATATGCGCATCGGCGATGGTAAGTTAGAGGCAGCCCGTAATTTCGCTAACAAAATATGGAATGCTTCGCGCTATGTTATATCGGCGGCAGATAATTATTCTGGTCTGGTTGGTCAAGAATTGGATCGTGATCCCAAGCACAGGGAGGACCGCTGGATAATTAGTTTACTCGATCGTTTGACGCGCGATGTCAATGAAGCCCTAGAACATTTCGAATTAGGAGATGCACAACAGAAATTACACGACTTCTTTTGGAACGATTTTTGTGACTGGTATATAGAAATGGCAAAAGTACGATTGAGGGACAATGGATTGGATTCCCCTGTGCCAACGTTGGTCTACACCCTCGAACGAGCTTTAAGACTGTTGCATCCGTTCATGCCTTTCATTACTGAGGAAATTTGGGGGACTTTGATGGATCATATTACGGATCAGAACGGATCGCATGGTTCCATAATGCTAGCAGATTACCCGGTAATGCCAAACCCAATTATAGATGTGGCAGCAGAGCAGGAGACTGGACTTGTAATCCAAACTATTCGATCCGTTAGGAATATAAGATCTCAACTTAGAGTCCCAGCTAATGAGATGATTGATGCGGTCTTTGAGGCTACTGAAATGCGGGATACCTTGGAAGAGGCCACCCCGATCATTAAATCACTTTGCCGTTTAAGAGACTTACAGATTGAAGACCAGATTGCTACCGCTGGCCTCAAATCGTCAGGTATTACCTCGGTTGTTTACCCGTGGACTATTAGGTTACCGCTTGATGGTGTGGTAGACCTGGCAACAGAAATCAATCGCTTGGAGCAAGAACTGGAGTCCAGTAACAGTAATCTTCGAAGAATTGAAGCGTTGGTATCTAACCCGAATTTTAGGGCCAAAGCTAAACCAGAGGTAGTAGAAAATGAAGAAGGGAAATTAAAAACTTTGAAGCAAGAATCCCAGCATTTAGAGGAGATGTTAGCTCAATTGAATGTGGTCTAAACCATACCAAGAATAGTCGTATGAGGTTTACTTAGTTTCTGTATAACTCTATATTAGGATTTGAATAAGTTGCTTATTACATTAGGAATAATTGGCTATCCCATTGCCCATTCGATCTCTCCTGTTTTTCAGCAAGCTGCATTGGATAGTAAACAACTCCATGCCAACTATCAGGCTTGGGAGATACCGCCCATGGGTTTGGCGGGGTTCATGAAAACCTTTCGAGAAGAGAAATATCTGGGCATCAATGTGACTGTACCACATAAAGAAGCAGTAATCCCGTACTTGGATGAATTAGACTCTAACGCTACGTTAGCAGGAGCGGTTAACACTATAGTTAATTCATCTGGGAAGTTAGTTGGTTATAACACCGACACATATGGGTTTCTACAGGGATTGCAGGTAGAACGAGGGTTTACATGTAGAGGTAAAAAGGTTCTGTTATTAGGTGCAGGTGGAGCCGCGAGAGGAGTGTTACAGGCATTAGTTCAAGAAAAAATATCTGAGTGCGTGATAGCTAATCGTACCCGAAGCAGGGCGGAAGCCTTAGTTACTACAGGGTTACATATGGGCATAGACTGCAAGATCATAGGGATGACCTGGGAAGAATTATCCTTAGCTGCGGTTAGTGCGGATTTGATTGTCAACTGCACTACAATAGGGATGGCACATACCGCGAATGAGGGGAGTTCACCACTGCAACCACAACAGATCCCTCCGTCTGCTCTGGTGTATGACCTAGTGTATAATCCGGTAGAGACACCGCTTATTCGTGCGGCGGCTCGGGCAGGGGCCGCTACGTTGGGTGGGATTCATATGTTGGTGCATCAGGGAGCAGCCTCTTTTGAGTTGTGGTTGGGGGTGCCTCCTCCTATTGAGACAATGTTAAGAGCGGCGGTCAACGTGATGGTTGAAGGTAATTAGCTAACTGTATTATTAATCTCTGTGTCTTGGGGCAATATGAATGGATTAGCGGATCTTAAAATGTCCGGCACAAAAGCTGAAAGATAGTAAAATCCTAGACATCTCTAGTCACGATAGGAATGCAGGTATAATTTATTGTGATTGGTAAAACCAGCTTATTCTAGAGACCCAACAATCTGAGTTGGTCCAAGGTAACAAGTGTTCAAATGGAGCAGATAAATGATTCGTTTTTTTACGGCGGGGGAATCTCATGGTCCCGGCCTTTTAATAATAATTGAGGGAGTACCAGCCGGTTTAAAAATTAGTGAAGATTATATTGCTATTCAACTAGGGCGCCGACAAAAAGGTTATGGTCGTGGTGGACGGATGCTTATTGAACAGGATTGGGCTAAGATCATTTCAGGAGTCAGACATGGTCTCACTTTGGGTAGCCCTATAGGCATGCAGATCGAAAATAAGGATTGGGTCAATTGGCTAGAAGCGATGGCTATCGAGCATATTGAAAATCCTTCTCAAGAAGGTCGGAATCAGCGAGTTACGCGTATACGACCGGGACATGCGGATCTCCCGGGCACTATGAAGTATGGATTTGATGATGTAAGGAACTCGTTGGAACGCGCGAGTGCTAGAGAAACGGCTGCTCGCGTGGCAGCAGGTGCCGTTGCAATGGCTTTACTAGAGGAATTTGGAATTGCCTTGCATAGTCATGTAATATCCATTGGCTCTGTCTCCGCTACCCCTGTTGAGTCTATTGATTGGACTGCGGTAGAAGATTCTCCAGTTAGATGTGCCGATTCTGAAGCTGCGAACAAAATGATGTTAGCGATTGATGCTGCTAAAGACGCTGGAGATACGTTGGGAGGTACTGTAGAAGTTATAGCCGAGAATGTTCCAATTGGCTTAGGTTCTCATGTGCATTGGGACCGCAAAATAGATGGCTTAATCTCGCAAGCCCTGATGTCTATTAATGCTGTCAAAGCAGTATCCATAGGGCCAGGTTGGGAAATTATCGACAAGCCAGGTTCAGAATTTCAAGATATTATCGAGCCCGTTACAGATCTTGATAACCCTTGGCAACGTAAAACGAACAGAGCCGGTGGTACTGAAGGAGGAATGACTAGTGGTATGCCGTTGGTAGCTCGGTTCGCTATCAAACCTATAGCAACTTTGCATAATCCGCTCCCTTCCGTGGATTTGGATACTGGTGAACCAGTCCAAGCTCATTTCGAGAGATCTGACGTTTGCCAGGTGCCTCCAGCTGGAGTCATTGGAGAAGCGATGATAGCGCTAGTGCTGGCGAATGCGTTTATGGAAAAATTTGGGGGCGATTCTGTTCCTGAAACTCGCCGCAACTATGTCGGTTATATGAAGACAATCGGTCCTAGAAAAATCTTTCAATAGAGTAGGTTTGAGATACTAATCTTTTTCAGAGCATTGAATAACTAGCCGATCGGCAGTTTCCGATCCAATGATTAGATCAGGGGATTATGGAGATTTTCCGGAGTGGGTAGCACTAACGTCGGTGCTGTACGTGATACAGTTTTTAAGGTTTTGAACCGTGCTTACAGATACGTTAGGTGGTTATCATAGTCTAATACTTCAATAGCTTAACCTTGGTTGTGACGTACAGGCTACGGCATATAAAAATCCTATATCTTGGGAAATGGCATGTCTGTCATTGGTGTGGTTGATTTCTTCGATTCGTTTATCTGAAACGACCGAGTGTTGACTAAATCGGTTTTTAATATACAATAGAAATGATCCATGAAATTTTCGAAGGAGTGTACCACATGGAAGGAAAAGTCCAGCTCGAAATCACTTACTGCGTTCCTTGACAACACCACGCTACCGCCACGTGGATGGCGAATGAGTTCTTCAGAGCCTACGGTCCCGATGCGGCCATAACAATATCACCGAGAGGCCAAGGGATAATGGAAGTTTTCTTAGATGGAGAGAAAATCTTCGATAAGAAAGCCGAAGGAAACACTTATCCGGACTTAGCTCGTGTCCGAAAAATGAAGGAAGTAATTGCTGCGAAGATCGCTACGGTTGAGCCAGTAGCAGCTGACGACTAAACTTTATTAACCGTTAATGGCAATTAGGCCACTCCTCTAGAGGAGTGGCCTAATTTTTTCCCAAATCTCTGCGCTTAATGTCGGTTTAGGCTTGGTGGCATCGAGTACTAGCCATTGAGATGTCTCTTTTTTGGCGATAGATAAATAGCCTTGCCGTACTTTATGGTGAAATTCGGTAGAGGCGAAGTCAAATTTGTCTTGGATATCGTCAGATTTACGAGAAGGGATTAAGTTAGCGGGAAGATCTAGTAAAATTGTTAAATCTGGTGCGAGGTCGGAACACACTAGTTGATTTAATCTAGTGATTTCTGTTAGGTCTAGTCCCTGTCCATGGCCCTGATAAGCTATGGTAGAAGCAGTGAATCGGTCGCTGATTACATTGATGTTTTTTTCCAAAGCAGGCTTGATGACAGTTTCAACTAGTTCAGACCGAGCAGCAAGGAAGAGGAATAATTCACTTAAGGGTTCGATTTCGGCTGACGATTTCAAGGCAGTCCTTAAAGATTCCCCAAGAGGTGTGCCGCCTGGTTCTCTAGTTAAAATCACGGGATAGCCATCGGTTTCCATTTGTTGTAACAAAGCCAGAGCTTGCGAGCTTTTTCCGGCTCCGTCAGGTCCTTCAAATACTATAAATGCCATTGTATAGCACCCAAACACTAGAGGTTATGGTCTATATATCAAAACGGATCTTGACGGATCTTTTCCTCTACTCGTTGATGCGAGGTTAAATCTTTCTGCCAAGATATGTTGTAGTCGCCTTACATAAGCTCTTTGAGGGGTTAGTTGTATACTGAATTCGCCTTGTAAAATTTTCTCAGATGCTTCCTCGGCTTCTTTCATTGCTTCGTCTAAGTTTATTTTAACCTCGGATGAGTTAAATCTAGGTGGTCGGATTAACGACTCTTCTAACCCTTGTTGTTTAGCTAAAGTTCTGAGGAAGTCTGCCACTTGGGGCATAGTGTTTTTCCTTAAAACGAATACTGGAGTTCCGCTTGATTCTGCTATCTTGACTAAGTTAGCCCCTCTTCTGTAATGATTTTTGGTGGTTAGCACGTGGGTAGCTTGTCGTAATTCGTTTGCAGTGTTTATCGTTAGCCCCACTTCACTCTGGGCTCCCTCTAACTTGTCCCTGCTCACACCAAACAGGAATACTCTAGCGTCTATATTTCTATTGATCCCATCAGAGGCTTCTGTTTCTAGCTCGTCGACAAGAGAGTAAGAAGGTCTAGATTGTACTTTGTTGGGGTGACTAACTTGCCATGCTGCTGTACCCCCTTCCCCTTGTTGCCGCATTTCTTGTCGTTGGTTTATTTCTCCGTTTTCGTCTAAATAACGCACTTCGGGAACAATGGGATAGCCTCGAAGCCATTGGTCGACCACGTGGGAAACGTCATTATTGATAGCGACTTCGTTCCAGCTGTTGATCTCTATAACGACATCAAATGTAGGTGGAGCTTTACGTTCAAGTACGGTTTTTTGAGTGCCTCTGTATCGGGCTTCTTGGTCTCCCAAAGTAACCGATTGAATTCCCCCAATCAGATCAGACAGGGTAGGGTTTAGAATTAAATTATCTAAAGTGTTCCCGTGAGCAGTGGCTACCAACTGTACCCCACGTTCTGCTATTGTGCGTGCTGCAGCAGCCTCTAGTTCGGTCCCCATCTCATCGATGACTATAACTTGGGGCATATGATTTTCAACGGCCTCGATCATGACTGCGTGTTGTTCGTCTGGTCTGGCTACTTGCATCCTTCTAGCATGTCCAATCGCTGAATGAGGAACATCTCCATCGCCAGCTATCTCATTCGAGGTATCTACTATAATTACCCTTTTTTTTGCATCTTCAGCGAGAACTCGGCCGACTTCTCTTAACATGGTAGTTTTTCCAATGCCGGGCCGTCCTAGCAGTAAGATATTTTTTCCAGATAGGACTAGGTCTTCAATTATTTTGATAGTGCCGTATATTGCTCTACCAACTCTGCAGGTGATCCCAATTACTTGGCCTTTTCTATTACGAATGGCTGAAATTCTGTGGAGAGTCCGTTCAATTCCAGCCCGATTGTCTTGGCCAAATTCTCCGATTTTTGACACTAATTCTGCCAGATCGTCTGTTGTAATACAGTCCTCTGATAAAATTATATCTTCAGTAAGGAATCGAGCTTCGGGATTACGCCCTAAATCCATTACAACTTCCAAGAGATCGGCGATGTTTTCCCTGCTACGGAGAGCAACACCAATGCGTTGTGGCAATACATTCAGGAGTAATTCTAGTTCTGATTGAACCGGAGGTTGCATTGTTACCAAATTGTTGCCTCCACTACCGCCTGCTTTAGGTCAGTACTTACGATGATCAGTTTATTGTCATAAAGAATAACTCGCCATACTAACGAATCTATCGTGTAATCTGGAGTCTTTAGTAAGTTCTGGGTGAAATGATGTCGCAAGGAGACGTTTTTGTTGGACTGCGACTGCCCTCCCATCTTCCAAAGTTGCCAGAACTTCTACTTCGAGGCCTACACGGGAGATTATGGGAGCCCTGATAAAAATAGCATGGTATGGAAGAGGATCAAGAGATTTAACGGTAAGGTCTTGTTCGAAACTATCGATTTGCCTGCCAAATGCGTTCCGGATCACGGTAATATCCATTAATCTCAAGGGTATTGGATCTTTTTCAGTGATCTCTGAAGCCATCATGATCATCCCCGCACATGTCCCCCATATGGCTTTCCCGTCAGATGCCATTTTTTGAATCGGCTCACGAAGCTCGTATATGCTCATTAACCGGCTCAATGTAGTACTCTCCCCACCAGGTATGATTAGGCCATCTAAATCATCTAGTTGGTAGGGCAGACGCACTTCTTGAGTTTTAACTCCGAGTCCGTGAAGGATTGTTATATGTTCGGCGAAATCCCCTTGGATCGCTAACACGCCTATTTTCAATTTTACCTGTTACCTTAAAATCACACTATTTGACAGAGTATTTTGAGTATAAACCAGACTTGTCTGTGTATCACACTAAATGCTTCTAGGAGCTAATAAATCCTCTTGCGGTATGGAGCGAGTACTTATGCCTACCATCGCTTCCCCAAGATCTTTCGAAACCTCTGTTAATATTTTAGGGTCGTTGTAATGTGTAACTGCTTGAACTATAGCGTATGCCCTACGGGCTGGATCACCGGATTTGAAAACACCTGACCCAACAAATACTCCGTCTGCCCCTAATTGCATCATCAGTGAGGCATCCGCAGGTGTAGCGACTCCCCCTGCGGCAAAATTGACCACGGGCATCCGTTCTGCCTCACGGGTTTGCGTCAATAATTCGAGACTAACCCCAAGGTTACGGGCTTCAACTACCAGTTCATCATCCGGCATGTTTTGTAATTTTCTAATAGCATCTTGTACGGTCCGCATATGTCTTACGGCCTCAACGATGTCTCCGGTACCGGCCTCACCTTTCGTTCTTATCATTGCTGCTCCCTCCGAAATCCTCCGGAGAGCTTCTCCTAGGTCACGGCAACCGCATACAAAAGGTACTTTAAAATCATGCTTCCATACGTGATGTAATTCATCTGCTGGTGTCAAGACTTCGGACTCATCTATATAGTCTATACCAAGTGATTCTAATATTTGGGCCTCAACAAAATGCCCTATTCGGCACTTAGCCATTACCGGGATGCTAACGCTGTCCATAATTTCGCAGATTATGGTAGGGTCTGTCATCCTTGCAACGCCCCCATCGGCTCTAATATCCGCGGGTACCCGTTCCAAAGCCATTACTGCGACTGCTCCGGATTCTTGAGCAATTTTGGCTTGTTCAGCGTTAACGACGTCCATAATGACGCCACCCTTTAGCATCTGAGCGTGTCCGGACTTAACGGCAAACGTTCCTGTCAAAACTTCAACCACAGCAGATATCCTCCATAGAGCATTGACTTTTTATTCCAGATGATATTATACGACATACCTATAGCCTTTACCAATCTTGAGTCGACGGATGTGCATTATCAGCTTGACATGACCGAAAGACTAGATTTAATATTTCCTTAGTCTAGCCGAGGTAGCTCAGGTGGTAGAGCACGGCACTGAAAATGCCGGTGTCGACAGTTCGAGTCTGTCCCTCGGCACCTTTTAGCGGGTTCCTCGAGCGGAAGTGGCTCAGTGGTAGAGCATCTCCTTGCCAAGGAGAGGGTCGTGGGTTCGAATCCCATCTTCCGCTCCAACTCTCTCATCTTCCTCTAATTCGTATCTGAGTCTCGCTTTATTTTATACCTTATGGGCGTTTTTGCCGACATTGTTTTAATTACCCCTGTTCCATAGCCTTGGCGAAAGCATCTGCCGCTTCTTTTTGCCAGCCCGGTAAAAGATGTTTGTAGATATCTCCTTTGGTTGCGATATTGGCATGGCCCAGACGTTTTCCAACCATAGGCGAGGCCCTGAGCTGTATCGGGGAAATTACCTTTACCCTACGGGAGAGGATTCCCTGATGTGGGTTCAGTAAATCCCGTTAGGTAGTCAGCGATACTACGGGCTTGGGAATCTGAGAGCCCTAAGTTAGGCATATTAGCATTTGGATCATCGAACCTGGGTTCAATAAGCCGGTGGTAAATCCAGCGTCTGACCTGTTCAATTCCTTCCAATTGTAAAATTTCGGTCCTAGCATCTCGAAATTCCAAGAACGGCTGATCTTCTGATTGGTTCAATTGATTTACA
>PAMF01000076.1 GCA_002707185.1 Chloroflexota bacterium
CCTTTCGATGGTAATCCGTTCGTCTTTTACTAATATACTTCCCTTGAATCCAGGGCTGCCGGTACCGTCTATGATTTCCCCATTTATTATCAATAAATCCAGCATTGATTATCCCTCGAATCTAATGATTCCTATTAATCTATAGATATTTAGTTTCTACGTATTTGGCCAATGACTATTGTGTAACAAGCAATAACATTTGTGAAATTATGCCTACAAGGCCAAAAGTCCACCCGATTGGTGTGGTATTTCTTCGTAGAAGTATCCCGGTTTTATTGTGATTAGCGATGTGGGTTTATTCAATAGGGTCACGAATAATTATCATCATCTGTAGATTTCCGGACGAAGAAATCAAGACAGGTTAATTGCATCAGAGCTTTCGTTGAGATACATAGAGTATGTAGGTAGGCTGACATGCGATTTCTTATTAAAGTAGATTTTCTTGATTAGTAAAGCTAATATAAACCCATATCATAGTTCAACTCAAATAATATAACGATAAGGGGAGGTTTTATGCCTAAGAGTTACACAATCTGTATAGGTAGTGTGGGCGGCGGCCTATCTTGTAGTCCTGATGGTGGGGACACTTGGAATCGAATTAGAACCCCTCTACCTTCAGAGTGCAATGTTCGAGCACTTCATGTTTATCCGGATGGTTCTAAGAGGATTTTGGCGGGCACTGATGGCGGTATATTTAAGAGTGAAGATAATGGCAACACTTGGGCACATCTGGAATCTCCCATGGAAAGCATGCAGATTTGGTCTGTAACTACAGATCCTGAGGATCCCGATACGATATTTGCGGGCACGCGTCCCAATGCTTTTAGATCTAAAGACGGTGGGCGATCCTGGGAAGAGTTGTCTATGGGCGTGAACATGAATTGTCCCATCGGAACACCACGTACTACTAACGTCATAGTAGACCCTAGGGATCACAGAACCGTGTGGGCAGGGGTAGAGGTAGATGGTGTCTATAAGAGCCTTGATGGAGGAGATAATTGGATACAGTTACCTGATCTCGGCCCTGATCCATTCCATGGTGACATACACGGCATGGCTATTAGTCCCGGGAGTACGACGTCTGTTTATTGCACCACGCCTTTCGGAATTTCTACCAGTACAGATGAAGGAGAAAGTTGGGAATTACATGAGTTCCCTAAATTTCACGATGGCGATGCGAGATCCTACTGCAGGGGTATGATAGTTAAGCCAGATGATCCGGATACGTTATTTGTTGGAAACGGTGATTTTATACCTGGAGTTACCGGGGCAATTAGACGTAGTAAGGATGCTGGCAAAACTTGGGACGCGGTTAATCTACCGGTGGAACCTAATTCTGTAGTTTATTGGATGGCTTCTCATCGGGAACTGCCTGATGTCGTTGTTGCTGGAAGTTTGTACGGTTATGTTTATGTTACCGATGACGGTGGTGACAACTGGCAAAAGTTGAAGAAAGAATTCGGGGAGATTCGTAGCGTAGCTGTCACCCCTAACTAGAAATTCTAATCTTATCGGATTAACAGGAGCTCGGTTCCCATTATAGTGGGGCCGAGCTTTCTACATCGCACTGGGAGGGTCCATGCCAGCTAGGACTAGCGAACAATATTTACAGGGACTGAGAGAGAATGCAGCCGAGGTTTATTTGGACGGTGAACGGGTGCTGGATGTTACGAATCATCCTTATTTAAAAGGGGGAATTACCAGTATTGGTCAGCTTTTAGATATGCAGCATGAACCCACATTAATTGATGAGATGACGTATGTATCTCCTACTAGTGGCGAGAGAGTAGGATTATCTCACATTATGCCTAAAACCCTAGGTGATTTGGAAAAGCGGAGAGTGATGATGACGCATTGGGCACGAGCGAGTTGCGCAATGATGGGTCGGACTCCAGATTTTCTTAATACTGCAATCATGTCTATGGCAGCGGCTAGTGAATATTGTGGACAAAATAGGCCAGAATTTAAAGACAATATTGAACGCTATTATGAACACGTCAGAGAAAACGACTTAGTGTTGACCCATACCTTGGTTAATTTGCAGCGAACTCGAGTTCCAGGAGCAACCCCATTAGAGGACAGGACAGATGTAGCCTTGTCGGTAGTCCAAGAAAAGGATAACGGAATAATAGTCGCAGGAGCTCGAGTGTTAGCCACTTTAGGTCCTTTAGCGGATGAAATAACCGTGTACCCAGCCCGGACTCATATGATTTCATCCGGTTCTGAAGGTAAGTATGCGTTTGGATTTGCAATCCCTTGTAACACACCGGGACTTAAATTTTTATGCAGAGAGAGTTTTGATACGGGTCAATCTCACTTTGATCATCCACTCGGATCTAGGTACGAAGAGATGGATGCTGTAGTGTTTTTTGATGATGTATTGGTACCTTGGGAGCGGGTATTTTTATATGGTGACGTCGATATGTGTAATGATTGGGCTGGTCAAACCCACAGGAATTCGCATACTGGGCATCAAGTTGTTACTAAGAACGTCGTAAAATGTGAATTTATCTTGGGGCTAGCTAATCTGATGGTCGAAACCTTGGGCTCAGGTCAGATATCTCAAGTGCAACAATTGATGGCTGAAATCATCGAGAATCTTGAGATAACTAAAGCTTGCTTAAGATCATCTGAGGCAGATGCCACCTTAGATGAGTGGGGAATAATGTGCCCATCTTATACTCCGCTTTTGGTGGCTAGAAAACGCTTCATTGAAATGTATCCAAGAATGGCTGAAATATTACATCTGCTGGGTTCGAGTAGTCTTATGGCTCTTCCCTCTGAAGCTGATATGTCCGGCCCTCTGGGGAACTATATTAACCAATATTTGGAGACCGATACCGCTACAGCAGATGAGAGAGTTAGGCTGTTCCGATTAGCTTGGGACACTTGCTGTAGTTCTTTCAGTGCTAGGCAAATCTTATACGAACGTTATTTTGGTGGGGATGCTTTAAGGAATGGAATAATGCTGAATAACATTTATGATAAGGGTCCAATGACAAACTTTGTCAGGGACTTCATTTATCAAGAGTAGATGTGATAATTAGAAAATGCCTCAAATAAGTGCTATTTATACAGCTCCGGTCAAGTCGTTCGCGCTCAACAAACACAGTCGGGTTGCCGTAGGCTATCACGGCATTTCCGAGGATCGCCGTTTTTATGTCATTGACGGTAATGGACAATTATTAACTCAACGTGAAAAAGGGGAGTTAACTCAAATACTAGCTAATTACGAAGAAGATGGGAATCGGCTGACTTTGGAGTTCCCTGACGGTAATAAAGTCTCTAGTGAAATAATCAGAGGTACAGAAATCGTTACTCGGATCTGGGGTCGGCAGGTTAAGGGACAAGAATTAGAAGGGGATTGGACTCACTATCTGTCCGGGTTTTGTGGAGAGCAAGTTAGATTAGTTGCATCAGATAAACCTGGCCAATTATATGATGAATATCCCGTGTCATTGCTTTCATCGGCTTCTTTGGCATTATTACAAAAAGAATCTGGATGGTCTGGTAGTTTTGATGAACTTCGGTTTAGACCAACGCTTTTAATAGATGATTGTGAAGCACATGAAGAAGATTCCTGGGTGGGAAAAACCATAGGTATTGGAGACAACCTCAAAATAGCTGTTATAAGTCGAGATCCTAGATGTGCTATCATCACTCATGATCCCATCACCGGAGTTCCTGATAAAGATACTTTATCTATTATCAGAGCTTACAGAAAGAATTCTGGGCCTACATATTTTGGTGTATACGGTGAAGTAGTCCAATCAGGGTCGGTTTCAGTTGGAACTGATGTCATCTTATTGTGATCAGGCGACTCGTTCTGGGTTCAGACCAGTAATAATAAATCGGAGGTATAACTAACTATGAAATTAGTATTTTTTGACGACTTCAAATTAGGAGTGATTAAAGATAGTCAAGTGGTTGATGTTAGAGATGCAGTTTCAGGTATAACTCATTCGTCTCCACAGGACCTAATTAATAAAATAATTGCTGATTTTGATAAATACCGTGGTGATATCCAGACCGCTGCCGACAGTGGTTCAGGAGTGTCAGTTGATCAAGTTCGGTTGAGATCTCCTATGCCTAAACCAAGTAACATAGTTTGTATGGCAGTTAACTATATGGAAGACGGAACTCGATCTGAACCTGCACCCATAAACGCATTTCATAAATCTCCTAACTCTGTTATCGGGAATGGGGATACTATGGTTTTGCCCGATGCGCCTGCGACGATATTCGAAGGTGAAGCTGAGATGGCCTTAATTATTGGTAAGCACGCCTCGAAGGTTAAACCTGAAAATGCTTACGAACATATATTTGGCTATATGGGGTTTATTGACGGTTCTGCCAGGGGATTACCACCAGCTGGTAATACTTTTTATCAAATGAAATCTCGGGATACTTTTGCGCCCATGGGGCCGTGGTTGGTTACTGCTGATGAGATTGACGATCCCTTGAATTTGTCAGTTAAACTTTGGGTAAATGAGGAATTAAAACAAAACTACAATACTAGTGATATGGCCCATAAGATTCCCAGAATTATAGAATGGGTTAGCTCCATACATGATTTGGAACCCGGGGACGTGGTCGCAACGGGTACAAACCACAGAGGACTGAGTGCTTTTCAAGATGGTGATAGAGTAAATCTGGAAGTTCAAGGTCTGGGTAACTTAAATTTTGGGGTACGTGACGATCTAAAACGGACCTGGGCAAGGACCACTAGATTGGAAATGGCCGAACAAGGGAAAGAAGGGACTACTCCTCAATTATCGGGCAAGTATTCTAGTTCATAAAGCTATAAGCTGTCCTGAATACTGAACGCTGCGGTTTTAATAACGCCTATCCAATTTCAATTGGATAGGCGTTATTAAATAGTTTCAGTATTCCCGTCACAGTGCTCCCAGTTACAGTACTGTTTTGAGTCAATTGACTAATGCGGGAGCAAGGCCACAGAACTCTGGTTCTGTCTTTATGGCTCGGAAGAACTCAGTTTGTTGATCGACCCAACGCATAGCGTCCAAAGAAGTACGGGAGATTGCCAACTCTTCCTCTCGGTTTGGATGAGGCCCGAAGATAGACCAAAAGAGAGCATTAGTGTTGTGTTGGATTCTGTAACCCCGATAATAAATTCTTTTTCCTTCGGTGAGAGTTTGTAACATGATCGATTTTCTCCTGAATGTTTTTGGAATGTCCTCCCATCACCTGTACCGGAGTTGTCTGAGTTTTCTGTAATGCCACGTATGATCAACTACGGTTTCCCTGAAACAAATGTTCTAATATCCCAATCCAAGAGTCAATTGCGTGATGTCAGTGAATATTGATACAGTTAGCAATGCAACCTAATTCTGAGGGGGGATTATGGCACGTACTCCTGTGGTTACCAGAGAGAGTGTTCCTGAGTCGGATCGATCAATATTTGACGATATAGTTCGCGAGCGTGGGGGAGTTCCAACCGAAGGTCCTGGGTCGGTCATGTTAAATGCCCCACAAGTGGCTAGACGGGCTTTAGATTTGGCCGCTTTTCTGAGAGGTCAGACGTCGTTGGAACCGAGAATTCGTGAATTGGCTATGTTGTTGGCGGCGAGGGAAAATGATTGCCAATACATATGGAATGCTCATGCTCCGCCAGCTAGGGCGGCCGGACTAAAGGATGAGATCGTTGACGGTCTGCGGGACAACTCTGATTTAATGGGGTTATCACCGGATGAATCTGCTGTCGTTAATTATGGTAGAGAGTTCTTTAGAACCCACCGAGTAAGTCAACACAATTTTGACACAGCATTAAAACTATTCGGAAGGAATGGCTTAACAGAGTTGACGACCTTGCTAGGCTGTTACGCTATGTTAGCTTTCAATGTTAATGCTTTTGGGGCTGAGTTACCCGATGATCATGTGGAGCCAGAGTTACCTCTGTAACACCCGGATATCGGACTCCAGAAGTTTTAAATAAAACTAAGATTTAATCGATTCGATAAATTCTGTGAGGTCCAGGGTTTCCTGTGTGGAGGTACTCATATCACGGATTACTACTTCTCCACGGGAAATCTCGTCGTCACCTAATATGGCTACGAATGGGATCCCAAGAGCGTTGGCTTGCCTCATCTGGCCTCTCAATGCCCGTTGGCCGCTGCTGAGGATTGCTCCGACTCCTTCTAGCCGGATTTTGGAAGCAAGAGATAACGCATGGCTCCTAGCATTATCTCCTACATTCGCAACCAAGTAGGTAGGCGATGGTTCTGCTGGGATATCTACCCCGGATTCCTTGAGATTAAGGGTCAATCGCTCCATTCCTGATCCGAAACCAATGCCAGGAGTCGGGTTCCCTCCTAACTGTTCGATTAATTTGTCATATCGACCGCCGCCGCATATTGTTGATTGTCCACCAGAGTTCTTGGGCTGAATTTCAAATACCGTTCGGGTGTAATAATCCAGTCCTCTTACCAAACGATGGTCTATCTCGTATTTGAGGCCCATTATTTCAATATGGCTTATCAATTGATTCCAGTGTATTTGACATTCGTCACAAAGATGATCAATGGACTTGGGGGCCGTCTCTCCTAACATTCTGCAGGTTTCTATTTTGCAATCCAGCAATCTTAGAGGATTACGCACTAGCCTACCCTGACAATCTGAGCATAGGGATTCTGTGTGGTTGAGGTAGTAATTCTTAAGTTCCTGGATATAGTTGGGGCGACATTCGGAATCACCTATGCTGTTAATAAATAGGTCAATATCTGTCAATCCTAGGGATGTCATAAATCGACATGCTAATTCAATCACTTCTGCATCGACTGATGGATCGGCATCCCCTAAAACTTCTAGACCAAATTGGTGATGTTCTCTGTAGCGGCCTGCTTGCGGCCGCTCATAGCGAAATACAGGGCAAAAATAGTACATGCGTACTGGCTGAGGAAGGTTGTGCATTCCGTGCTCTAAATAGGCTCTGCACACAGGAGCTGTTCCTTCTGGTCTGAGAGTTAATTTATCGTTACCCCGGTCTTCGAACGTATACATTTCTTTTTCTACGATGTCCGTGCCTTCGCCTACTGATCTAACAAATAGGTTTGCATCTTCAAAGGTTGGGCTATCGATTCTTCCGAACCCGTAGCGTCTGGTAAGTTGAACGGCTTTACTCTCAATATACCGCCAATATTTTTGGTCTTCAGGTAGTAAATCGGTGGTTCCCCGAGGCGCTTGAAATGAGGTCACAATAATTCTCTACGTGTAATTAAATTAGGTTAATCTATGGTGATCGGCTTTTAAACTAGCCCTTCTGACTCCATTCTCCGGAGCTCGTCTACACTTATTCCTCCAATGCTGCATAAAACCTCTTGGTTATTTGCGCCAAGGAGTGGCGGAGAGTTTGATGGTGAATCCTTTGTATCGACGAGCCTAATTGGAGTGTTGACTGTTCTGAATGGTCCTCCCATGGTATCACCGCTATCTAAAAACATTTTTCTAGTTTCCAAATGTGGACAATCGTCCAAGTCAGCTACGTTCTGTACGATTCCCATGGAAAAACCGCATTCCAATAGCAGTTTGTTAAGCTCTTGTTTTGGTATGTGCTGGGACCATTCCTCGATCGCCGGTACTATGTTGTTGAAATAAAAATCTCCCGCGATGTTTAGTCCCAGATAACGAGTGTCACTGATTAACTCGTCTCTACCTACCAGTTTCCAAAGAGCAGTCCATTTTTCGGGAGCGTCTCCCGCTCCTGCAAGAACCACATAGCCGTCCATTGCTTTCAATGCTAATTGGGCGCTAAACATATTCTCTCTGGCCCTGGTTGTTATT
The DNA here is from genome assembly GCA_002707185.1 of Chloroflexota bacterium. Next base: position 7,801 of record PAMF01000076.1, read on the forward strand.
TGACCACTTTGTTGGTAGAGCGGCATACTGCTGGTCGTGTGAGCTACCATGCAATCATACATGGCCATGTCCACGTGTTGACCAATCCCGGTCTTGCGTTTGGATTCTAAGGCCATCATTATTCCTAAAGCAGTCCATACGCCAGGTACCGAATCTCCAATGTTATCTCCTACCATTTGTGGAGCGCTGCCAGGAGGTCCGGTCATTTCCATCCAGCCTCCCATTCCTTGCACACAGGGATTATTGGCCGGCCAATCCGAATACGGTCCTCTTAGTCCCTCGCCATCCCCGTATCCAGTTATTGTGGCATATACGAGCCCAGGGTTAATTTCACTCAGCCTGTCCCAGCCGAAACCTAAACGTCGCATAGCGCCGGGTCCCCAGTTATCCAACAATACATCGGAAACTTTAAGCATTTCTTCGAATGCTTCTTTACATCTTGGGTTTCGTAAATCGATTGTCACACTTTTCTTATTTCTATTAACTCCCAAATACCGTGCGCTGACCTTTTCTCCGTCTGTGCCATTTACGAAAGGGGTGTTGCTCCTGGCCCTATCGCCTGCTCCAGGACGCTCAATTTTTATTACTTCAGCTCCCATATCTGCCAAAATCATGGCGCAATATGGTCCCGCTACGATGTGAGTAGCATCCAGTACACGAAGACCTTCTAGCGGTAATGGTAACTGAGAATTATTGGTAGTCATGTTCCTCTCCTAGGCTAACATGAGGTGGGCAGTACGGATTCTACTATAAAACATTATCGCCAAGCTGAAAACCCAGGGTCTTTTAAGTCGTTATGCTATACTCGCATCGAATCTGATACTATCTGTTATATGACTATCCTCGGATTGTCACACTTGTAACCATAGCTTTGAATTAGTGGGTTAAGTTTATCGGTAAATGGACGTAAATAATGGATATATTGCATTTTGATACTAATCCTTTCGGCGGAGCAGTTATAGTTCCCCAATCATTGCCAGAGGACCCGGATGAGTTTGGTTCGAGATTAAGTTATTCTTTACAAACATGGGGTTCTGACGGTCTTAAAGCGGTGTGGCTTCAAATCCCCAAAGCCTTGTCAAAATTGATACCCATTGCAATCGACGCAGGCTTTGATTTTCACCATACATCAGATGAGTATTTGATGCTGACACATCAATTGATACCAGGGGCTCATCTTCCTCCATTTGCAACTCATTACATAGGCGTGGGTGGTGTGGTATTGAACGAAGATCAAGAACTTCTCGTAGTATGTGAAAGATATCGTCGACCCGGGCAAGCGCCGTTTTATAAATTACCCGGTGGTGCCCTTCAGGCAGGAGAACATCTAGTAGATGCTATAGTCAGGGAGGTATTGGAAGAGACAGGTGTCGAGACGAAATTTGAATCGCTAGTTTGCTTCCGGCATTGGCATGGGTATAGGTACGGAAAATCCGATATATATTTTGTTTGTAGATTGGCGCCGTTAAGCAGGGAAATTACTATGCAAATAGAAGAAATTGAAGAATGTATTTGGATGCCAGCCAGTCAATTTCTGGGCTCGCCGGATATCAGCGAATTCAATAAAAGTATTGTCAGGGCAGCTTTAGAAAGCCCTGGGATAGTCAATTCCTGGATCGAAGGTGTAGGAGATCCCGCGACTAGAGAGTTCTTTATGCCAGGTAACATCGGGTAGAAGTGTCATCAAGTCTGGCAAGATATGCTCGAAAATCACCGGACATGTGAGTCACGATTGCGTGTTCTAAATCACATATCTTATGGGTGTTTTGAATATGGTTTGTATGATTAGTTCACCCTATTGAAGAACTTAAAGAAAGACGGATTTAAGATATGTCAGTCCTAGAGCTATTTATGTTGTAACCGTTCTCTTTCGTATTTAATGGGAAAAGGAGTGATTTATGGCTACTAATAAAATACCGAGTGAGCAAGAGGTGATCGGCTGGATGGATTCCTTGAGCAATTGGGGCCGCTGGGGCTCTGATGACCAATTGGGGACCCTTAACCTGATTACGGATGCTAAACGGGTGGAAGCGGCTAGTCTAGTCAAGGAAGGGATTAGTGTGACTTGTTCTCGTTTGGTGGTGCCCGAGCAAGCGCCTGATGTGACCACTATTCCGCCATTGCACTATATGATTAGAGCTGGGGATACTGTCCCTGCCCAAGGTGGTGGTGGGACATCAGATTTCATCGGTTTTTCTTATCACGGACTGACGATAACTCATCTTGATGCACTTTGCCATCAAACATGGGACGGGAAATTGTATAACGGCAACAATGCATCTGCTGTTGGGAGTGAGGATAAGGCCACTGTACTCAATATTGATCAAGCACAGAATGGCATCATTACTAGGGGAGTGATGTTAGATATCGCTAAAGTTAGGGGAGTTGATTGGTTAGAGGCGGGTGAGGGTGTTTTCACCGAGGATTTGGAAGCCGCCGAGAAGGCTCAAGGAGTAGAACTGGGCTCAGGTGATGCCCTGATTTTACGCTTGGGTTGGTATAAGCGTCGTATGGAAGTCGGTCCTCCAGAATCGGGCCGTCCCGGGTTGCATGCAGAGACCCTCCCCTGGCTAAAAGAACGAGGTATATCGGTTGTAGCCGGTGATGCTTCTCAAGACGTGGATCCGAGTGGGTATCCAAACATCGGACTACCAATCCATCGCGTTGGTATAGTTGGAATGGGTTTATGGCTTATTGATGCGGGGAATTGTGAAGAACTGGCTTCTGTCTGCCAACGCTTAAATCGATATGAATTTATGTTTATTGTCGCTCCTATAAGGTTCAAGAATGCGACGGGTTCTCCTACCAATCCTCTGGCTGTATTTTGATAATTTAGTCTTCAATTCAATATTAGTCTTCCATATAGGAGGTCGCGTATATGCTTCCGGTTAAGAAAAGATTCAGAGATGTTTTATACTCGGATAAATGTTCGCTGGCAGCAAACATTTTCGATCCATTATCAGCCCGAATAGCCGATATTCTTGGCTACCAGGTTTGCGTTTTATCAGGCTCGGTCGGTAAGGTCGCAAATTTGGGTGTACCAGATATCGTCCTTTCTAATATGTCGGATGTGGTTGATCATTGCAGGCGTATTACAAGAATGACTGACGTGAGTCTCATGGTTGACGCAGAGGATGGTTTTGGAAATGCCGTAAATGTCGCACGGACCGTTCGGGATTTGGAGAATGCAGGGGTTTGTGGTATCGAAATTGAAGATAACGTAGTGCCAAGAGAATTTAATGTCACTAACCCAGGGTTGGTATCGACTGAAGAGCAAGTTGGGAAATTAAGAGCTGCCGTTGCAGCTAAAAGAGATCCCGATACTGTAATAATAGCCCGTACAAGTGCTTTATCCGAGGTTCCGTTGGATGAGGCATTGAACAGGATCAAGGCGTATTCTGATACCGGCGCTGAAGCCTTAATGTTGGTCGGAGCGAAAAGAGGTAAAGAAGATATTAGTGCTGTGCACAATGTTACCTCGTTACCGCTATGCGTTTTAAGTCCCCCAACTGATACCCGAGATGATAGTGACTTTCTGGACGCGAATGGAGTTAGGATACTGATGCTCGGTAATCCAACGTTCGCAGTGGCTGTTCAGGCAATTTATGACACCTTGGATGCCTTGAATAACGGGATTAAACAGGAGGAATTGACGGATAGCATGGCATCATCTGAGCTTCTGAGGGAAGTGAATAAAACGGATGAATATTTGAATTGGCAGTTGGAATATCGCAATCCCTAACCAGACACGTACGGTTTCTGGCTATAGAAACTTGCCACTGCTATACTATTCTTGATTCGTAGATAAGCGGATCCTAGGTTACTGAGTCAGTTAGATTTTGGTTTTGAGGAGTATTCTACATGCTATACGAGCTCAGAGTTTATGAAACAATGCCTGGTAAATTGCCGGCTTTGAACGATAGATTTGCGAATCATACTACGGGGTTTTTTAAAGATCACGGTATTGGTATGCTTGGATTTTGGACCGATGAAATAGGTGATAGTAACAAGTTAACCTATATTTTGGATTTCGAAAGCATGTCAGATAGAGATGAAAAATGGTCCGCATTTAATGCTGACCGACGATGGCAAGAGGTCAGGGCTGAGACTGAACAAGATGGTCCGATAGTGGGCAGGGTATTAAATTCTTTTTTGAACTTGACCCCATATTCACCGGTCCCTTCGATATCGTCTAATGTGCAAGAATTGAGAACCTATGAGGCAGTACCTGGAAAGATGCCTGCTTTGAATGATAGGTTTGCAAATCATACTAACTCGCTGTTTCAAAAGCACGGAATAGACATAGTCGGTTATTGGACAGAAGTAGTTGGTACCAGTAATGAGCTAATCTATATGCTGGGATATGATGGTCTAGCGGATCGGGAAGAAAAGTGGGCGAATTTTCAAAACGATCCGGATTGGATTAAGGCTCGCACCGCATCCGAGGTTGATGGCCCCTTGAATAGAAGGGCCCACAACCAAATTATTCGGCGCACTGCCTATTCCCCCAAATAGCCTAGATCTTTTTCTCAAATGCCCAGAGTACAAGTCTATAGGGTGCGAATTTAATCGGGTCGACTTGTCAGTGGCCAATGGGTAGCATAAAGCGAACGACATGGCTTTATAAACCAGAAGGAATTTGTAAAGCTCTTAAATGCGTTTTGGGAAAAGCTCTTAAATGAGATTTATTTTGTGATTATTTACTTACACACTACTCTAAATTGGATTGTTTTTGATTGTCGTTAGAAAACCATTTCTAATGGTTCACTCCTTAGGGTATCCAAATTGGTTTAGGATAAAAGTGTATTCTTCCGCGACCTCTTTTAGACGTTCGAAACGTCCCGAGGCACCGGCATGGCCGGAGTCCATGTGGATTTTTAGCAGTAAAAGGTTGTTATCTGTTTTATTGTGTCTTAGTGATGCAGCCCATTTAGTTGGCTCCCAGTATGTTACTCTTGGATCGCTGATTCCACCCGTAATAAACATTGAAGGGTAATCTTGTTGCTGGATGTTGTCGTAAGGTGAATAAGATTTGATGTAATCGTAGTATTCATGTTGATTAGGATTTCCCCATTCGTTATATTCCATTGTCGTAAGTGGCAAAGTATCATCTAGCATAGTGGTTAAAACATCTACGAAAGGAACATGTGCCACTATAGAACGAAAGAGGTCTGGCCTCATATTGGCAATTGCTCCCATTAGCATCCCACCAGCGCTCCCACCTACCGCTACGATCTGGCCTGCCCGGGTATATTTTTCTTGTATCAGATATTCCGCACACTGGATAAAATCGGTGAAAGTATTTTTTTTGTTCAGCAATTTACCTTCTTGATACCAGTCCCATCCCAAGTCCATTCCGCCTCTAGGATGAGCGATAGCGAATATGAATCCCCTGTCTACTAATGACAATCTGCTCGAACCGAAGTCTGATTCCATTATTATGCCGTATGATCCGTACCCATATAAATATAAAGGTGCAGAACCGTCGAGAGGTGTATCTTTTCGAAATAGGAGTGATATCGGTATTAGAGTGCCGTCCTCCGCTGGTGCCAATACCCTCTTGCTGGCGTAAAGATTTGAATCGAAGCCCGCCAATACTTCGGTTTGTTTTTTGAGTTCTCGGCTGTTGTTAGCCATGTCATAATCAAAAATAGTTGATGGTGTAGTTAAGGATGCATAACTGAATCGTAAAACCGAAGTATCCCACTCGCGTCCCTGTTGCGGACGGACATTATAATCTTCTTCATCAAAATAAATACTTTGATTAGTTCCTGAGTCAAGATGTATCACCTCTAATTTGGGTAGGCCTTTATCCCGAATAGAAACCACTAAATAATCCTGAAAAAGTAATATAGTTTGAATAATGCGTCCGGGTTGGTAATGGTAGAAATCTGTCCAGTTTTCTTTTAACGGATTGGTGATGGGCGTTTGAGATATCTTGAAATCTTTAGCGCCATCTCCGTTATTCCGGATCATAAAATGTTCACCGTGATCCTCGACATCGTACTCAAAATCCTCTTGTCGTGGTTGAATTAGAGTTAGAGAATTATTTGGTTGATTGGCATCTAAAAAATGCCATTCGGCTATGTTATTACCCCCGGAAATTACGTATATAAATCTGCTGCTGGCGGACTTAGCTAAGCCTACAAAGAACCTTGGATCGGTCTCTTGATATATCAGAACATCACCTGAAAAGTCTGTTCCGATCATGTGTCGAAGAATCTTTACAGGTCGGTGATGTTCGTCTAATGAATCATAAAAAATTGTACGACTGTCGTTGGCCCACTCCAGAGAATAATATGAATTGGGTATAGAGTCATCTAACATCAATCCGGTTTCTAGGTCTTTTATCCTGATTGTATATTCTTCAGATCCAGTATGATCGACTGAAAACGCAAGCAATTTGTGATCAGGACTGTTTTCTACGGAACCTATCTGTGTATAGTCTTGATTTTGTGCCAATTGATTGACGTCCAGCAGAATTTCTTCTGGTTTGTCTAGAGATAGATATTTCCTGCAAAAAATAGGATATTGAGTACCCTCTTCGAATTTGGTGTAATACCAATAATCGCCTTCTTTCGAAGGCACTGTCGAATCATCTTCCTTGATACGAGCTCGCATTTCGGTGAAGAGCTGTTCTCGCTGTTCTGCCCAAGGTTCGAAAATGTGCTCAGTAAAGGAGTTTTCAGAATTTAGGTATTCCAGAGTGTCAGGGTCCTCCATATCCTGGATCCAGTACCAAGGGTCAATTCGAATATCTCCGTGGGCCGTCAATTCTTGTTGCTTTTGAGGGGCGATGGGCGGTAAGTCTTGCATGTAAAGAACCTCTTGAAATGTTATATAAATATGTGGACGGTGGGTCAGCCCTAGAAAATACGTATCTTGGCCGGTGGGGGCACGATTAATGGAGATCCCATTCTTTTTTCAGGCGGACAATTCTTGTTTGACCCACGTCGTAGCTGACCATATAATGGGCTACCTAGGGCATTAATAATATCAGATTAAAACTGCTCTAAGGGATCCACCGTTAGCAAATAACCGCAAAAGCGGAACTGGGAGTGGTAATGGTAGAACAGCAAGCCGCGATATTAAGTCCTGAGGGTTTAATCGAGGAATTTAAGAGAAATGGAGTAAGCCACGTAGTAACTATCCCCGACAGTGAAACAAACTACCTTTACGAGCTTATGAAGGAACAAGACTGGTTAGAGGTAGTTCCTGCTTCTCGAGAGGGAGAAACTTTCGCTATTGCCCTCGGTTTGATCATAGGTGGTAAGAAGCCTGTATGTCTGATTCAGAACACCGGTATGTTGGAGTCAGGTGATTCGATAAGGGGAATGGCATTAGATTCCGGATTTCCTCTGGTCATGGTAATTGGTTACAGGGGCTGGAATAGACATGGTGTAATATCTGATTCTATTGCCAGGTATACCGAGCCCTTTTTAAATGCTATGAGGGTTAACTATTACTTGGTGGAAACCAATGAAGATGCGGATCGAATATCTGTGGCCTTTGAAGAAGCCAAAAAGACGAACCGTCCGGTTGCGATTTTGGTGGGTGATGAGTATCACGGCTTTAATAGAATATAAATTCACGAGACTAAATCAAATAGTAGATAAAATCTGAGAATTCCATTTGCTAGGAGTGCTTCAATGATTCGTGTAGAAGATGTTTTTCGGACTTTCAAAGAGAAACGAGGTGACTCGATTGTGATACCAACAGGTACTTCGGGTCGGCACTGGGGAGATTACACCGACAATGACAAGAGAGACATGAATCTCGGTGGTGCAATGGGTCAAACCACTTCGGCCGCGCTCGGTTTGGCACTGTCACTACCTGATGAAAAAGTAGTTTTGTTTGATTCAGAAGGGGCTCTGCTGATGAACCTCGGGATTGTCGCAACCATAGCTGGTAAG